>NZ_JASCOY010000265.1:0-210 GCF_029960075.1 Pseudomonas sp. PS02290 | reverse complement strand
CTTGCAGCACCTCGCGAAGAGCAGGCGCGCCGGCTACGCAAACCTAGCGCGTCAGATTTTGTAGTTACTCCAAGACTAGCGCGCCAGTTGAAAGCGGCCGGCAAGGCCCAGGTGGATCCGGATGCAGACGAAGAATGAACTCACCCCAGTGCAGACAGAGACCTTGGCGTTCATCGCCGGGTATATCGCTCAGCATGGCTACTCGCCGAC
>NZ_JASCOY010000264.1:0-214 GCF_029960075.1 Pseudomonas sp. PS02290 | reverse complement strand
ACCGACACCATCAAGCCCATCTGGAACAACATCGCCAGCATCATCCCGTGGCGAAAGGGAGAAGCCGATGAAACGGTTGAATCCGATGTTCCGGCGACGATGATTGGAGCGGTTCTCGGCAAGACGATTGATGTCAGCTACCAAGTTGAACGAGATGGCAAGCCATATGACTCCGACATTTTGAAATTGACGGTTGGGTTAATCCCAGCGGACA
>NZ_JASCOY010000263.1:0-218 GCF_029960075.1 Pseudomonas sp. PS02290 | reverse complement strand
AAATAAGTGCTTGACGCCCCTCTGGATCTGTCTATAATTCGCCCCACTTCCGGCGCAGACGAAACGGAAAACTCCTTGATAATCAAAGAGTTGGACGAAGTAAGCAGCGAGGAATGCTTCGGTTCAGATGCTTGAATCGATAGCGGTGAAAAAGGCAGTTGACAGCAGGTTGTAACGCTGTAGAATTCGCCTCCCGCTGACGTGAGACGTTAAGTCGA
>NZ_JASCOY010000262.1:0-218 GCF_029960075.1 Pseudomonas sp. PS02290 | reverse complement strand
GGAAACGCCCGGCGCGTTAGCCCGCCATCAAACGACACTTCGAGTATCAGTCTTAACGTCGAACCATCGGTTAGGTTAATGAGGTAATCATCCTTTGAAACCGTCGTAGCTTGGGCGCCCGGACTGCTGATCTCATACCCTTGCCAACCGGGCAGGTCCAGATTGCTGGAGCCTTCGAGTCGCATCCACATCTTTTGCCCGACCGCGATAAATGGCCA
>NZ_JASCOY010000261.1:0-221 GCF_029960075.1 Pseudomonas sp. PS02290 | reverse complement strand
GCAACCTGAGATTCCGAGGCGCACCATCATCCCGTGGGAGTCGAGCTTGCTCGCGAAGGCTCACTTTCGGCCGGAAGAGAAAGTGGCTGACTGTCCCGGCCCCTTCGTGAGCAAGCTCACTCCCACAAGTTTTGCAGCAACCTGAGATTCCGAGGCGCACCATCATCCCGTGGGAGTCGAGCTTGCTCGCGAAGGCTCACTTTCGGCCGGAAGAGAAAGTG
>NZ_JASCOY010000260.1:0-229 GCF_029960075.1 Pseudomonas sp. PS02290 | reverse complement strand
TTGAGCACGCGCTTTTCCGTGCCTGGGTAGGTGAACGTGAGGTTTTTGACCTCCAGACGGCCTGAAACCTTGTCGCGCTCTACGGTGCCCAGGTCCTGCTCGGTCTGCTCATCCAGTTGCTCGAAGATGCTCTCCGCACCGGCGACGCCTTTCTGGATGGTGGAACTGACTTCGGACAACTGACGGATCGGCTTGGGCAGCAGGCCGGCCATGGTGATGTAGGCCACCA
>NZ_JASCOY010000025.1:0-68829 GCF_029960075.1 Pseudomonas sp. PS02290 | reverse complement strand
ATCCCGAACTCAGCAGTGAAACGATGCATCGCCGATGGTAGTGTGGGGTTTCCCCATGTGAGAGTAGGTCATCGTCAAGATTAAATTCCAGAACCCCATTTGCGAAAGCAGATGGGGTTTTGTTTTTTGCGCGCGGAAAAGCTGTTAAACGCCGTTCCAAAAAAAACCACCCGTGGGGTGGTTTTCATTTTTTAACGCTGATCAGTCACCGCGATACACGCACCCGCTGGTGCATGTCTCGTGAATCCGTATGGCGGACAGCTCTGGCAGCAGCGGCTTCAACTCCTTCCAGATCCACTTCACCAACACTTCACTGGTCGGATTTTCCAGACCGGGGATGTCGTTGAGGTAGTTGTGGTCCAGACGCTCGTACAGAGGCTTGAATATCATCTTGATCTCGGAGAAATCGCGAATCCATCCGGTATGGGGATCGGGTTCGCCTTGCAGGTAGATCGCTATACGAAATGAGTGACCGTGCAGGCGTCCGCACTTGTGGCCGTCTGGCACGTGAGGGAGCCGGTGAGCTGACTCGAACGTAAATTCTTTAAAAATTTCCACGGTGATATGAGCCTTGAGAAGTGGCGATCGCCAGAGCGATAAATGCAAGCGGCGAGTTTATCAGTAATGGTTTCGCGAGTGACAGGCGGAACCTGACCAGATGGTTAAGCCAAGGGCTGCAGGCGTTGAATGAGACGGCCTGTGTCGACGAGCTCCAGGAACTCGTCCCCCAGTCGCCTGCTGCTTTCCATTGCGGTCCGCCAATACCGCTGACGATCCGCATCCCTCCCGACGAACCGCTTGAAGTCGCTTCGATCAGGCAGCTTGCCACAGGGCAGCGTAGCCAGATACTCCTTTGAGGGCGCAAGCAGTACGACGTCTTGAAGCCGAGTCTGGTCGCCTCTGCGCCAGGGCAGTGCCTTGTCAAACCAGCCTGGAATTATTTTGTCGGTAAAGTGCGGATACAGCACGATGTCGCTTCCGCTGTATGGAAGATCCAGATGGTAGTCGAGCAGGCCGCCGTCGCGGAACATCCCTGCGCCGACACCGGGGATCTCTGCAACGCCCTCCATAACCATGGGAATGGAGCCTGACGCCAGCAATGCCTGGCGCAGGTTGAGCGTATTCAGTGGCAAGCAATGAGACGGAAAGTCAGTCATTGGCAGAAGGGGAGGGGCGAGGCGTGGGTCGTGCATGACCAGCCGCTCGAAATGCCGCGACAGGCGCGCGCGCCCGAGCAGGTTATCTGCGATCACGGCTCCCAGTCCCAGGCTCAACCCAGCACGATGATCTCGGGCGAGCAAACCGCGGCTTCTGACGATCATCACGTTGAGCCGATAATGGGCGTTCGTCAGGACGTGGGCATCATCCGCCTGCAAAAGCGCGTCGAGCATCGTCATACAGCTGCGGGTGACTTGAGCCATGGTCACGCCTTTGGCGAAACTCTGCTCGTTGTACAGCCGACCAAGTCGCTGGATCCCTGCAACCGGGTCCGGCAAGCATGCGCTTGCAAAGCGCCACGAACCGATGGAGGCGCCAATTAACGAGCGCTCCCGCTGAGCCCGGGGCAGCCATTCGCCGAACAGCGCCAGATCCAGCCCCTGAATCCCCAGCGCTTTCGGTCCACCCGCCGCGCCCGGGATGATGCCGACATCTATCGGCGACAGCCCTTGCTCGCTGATCCGCGTTATCGCGCGCCTGCCGGCCTTGATAGTCAATGCTGGGTATTTGATGTGAATGTTGCTCATGGCCCCTCCGGGGTCTGACAGGGGAGAATCATATCGTGGATCTCGCTTACATCCGCTGGCGGCTCGCCAGGTAGTGGCACGTAGCCAGATGAATTCAGCTTCAATTAAGTTCGCCCGGTTATCGTTGGCTCCGTAAACAACCAGACCACTACGGAGATCCACCATGAAATTCCTGACTGCTTTTATCGCTGCGACTGCACTCACCCTCACAGCCGGTTATGTCCAGGCCCGGGATCTGGGTCCAGATGAGGCGCTGAAACTGCGCGATGCAGGTACTATTCAATCCTTTGAAAAGCTCAACGCCGTCGCCTTGGCGAAGCATCCGAAATCCACCATCACTGACACCGAGCTGGAACAGGAATATGGCAAGTATGTTTACCAGATCGAACTGCGCGATGCGCAAGGTGTGGAGTGGGACGTTGAAGTCGACGCCGTCAGCGGGCAGATCCTCAAAGACCATCAGGACGCCTGATGATCTCCAGTAAGCGTCCCGCCAAGTGTTTCGTTTACTGTCTGGTGGCCGCGTGTGCGGTCACCCCGAGCCTGGCGTGTCTGGCTCGGGATCTGAATCAGGACGAGGTGCTTGAGCTGCGCAGGAAAGGCGTGATTCTGCCACTTGAGCAGTTCATTGATCAGGCACTGGGACGTTACCCCGGCTCCAAGCTGCTTGAAGCCGAACTTGAGGAAAAACACGGTGTGTTGGTCTATGAGATCGAGCTGCTCACTGCCGATCATGTGGTGCGCGAGCTGAAATTCGATGCCGGTGACAGCCGCCTGTTGCAAGACAAGGAAGACGATTGATGCGTTTGTTATTGGTTGAGGACCACGTTCCCCTGGCGGACGAGCTCATCAGTACGCTTGGCCGGCAGGGTTACGCGATCGACTGGCTGACTGACGGCCGCGATGCGGTTCATCAAGGAGCTACCGAGCCTTACGACCTGATCGTGCTTGATCTTGGTCTGCCAGGCGTTCCGGGACTAGAGGTCCTTCAGAAATGGCGGTCCGGCGGGCTGTCTACCCCCGTACTCATTCTGACGGCGCGGGCCTCGTGGGCCGAACGTATCGAAGGACTCAAGGCTGGCGCTGACGACTATCTGACCAAACCCTTTCATCCCGAAGAGTTGCAGCTGCGCATTCAGGCGCTGCTTCGCCGTGTCCGTGGTCTGGCCAATCAGCCGAAACTTGAATCCGCCGGCCTGCACCTGGACGAAGGGCGCCAGTGCGTCAGTCGCGGGGAGGAGGACATCCAGCTGACGGCTGCGGAGTTTCGCCTGCTGCGTTACTTCATGCTCCACCCCGGGCAAATTCTGTCCAAAAGTCATCTGGCCGAGCATCTTTATGACGGGGAGAACGAGCGGGACTCGAACGTGATCGAGGTCCACGTCAATCATTTGCGCCGCAAGCTTGGGCGGGCCGTGGTCGAGACACGACGCGGGCAAGGCTATCGTTTTGCCGGGACGGGCGAGTGAGGTCGATACAGCGCCGCTTGAGCCTGGGCCTGATCAGCGTGCTGCTGATTGTGGGGCTGGTCCTGGCGCAGATCAGCCTGTGGTTGTTTGAAGTCGGCTTGCAGCGTTATCTCGAGTCTGGCCTGCGCAATGAAAGCGAGCTGCTGCTGGTGGCACTGGTTCGCGGCCCTAACGGCCTGCAGCTCGATGAGCATCGGCTGTCGCCCGGCTATCAACGGCCCTATTCAGGCCATTATTTCCGGATTGATTTCGACCAGGGTCATTGGCGGTCGCGTTCGCTGTGGGATCTGGAGTTGCCGCATCCGGGCAAGCCCGGTCTGCACGCTGATCTCGCGCTTGAGAAGACCGATCAATCGCTGTTGCTGCTGCACACCGATTACCGCAAGTTCGGACAGACCATCTCCATCACCGTCGCTCAGGACTACACCCCGGTGCGAGACAGTTTCGCACTGGTCCAGCGCATCGGTCTCGGGTTGGGGCTGATGGCCCTGATATTGATTCTGGTGTTGCAGCGCGTCACGGTTCGCCGCGCATTGCGCCCGCTGGAAAGGGCCAGAGAACAGATTTTCCAGCTGCAACAAGGGCAGCGCTCGCAACTTGATGAGCGAGTGCCGGTGGAACTTGAACCGCTGGTCGCGCAGATCAATCATCTGCTGGCCCACACCGAGGACAGTCTCAAGCGCTCCCGCAATGCCCTTGGCAATATGGGCCACGCGCTGAAAACGCCGCTGGCCGTGCTGATGAGCCTGGCCGAAGGCGACAGGCTGGCAGGTCATCCGCATGTGCGCGATACCCTGCGCGATCAGCTGCAGCACATTCAGCAGCGTCTGGAGCGTGATCTCAATCGCGCACGTTTGTCAGGCGATGCGTTGCCGGGTGCGCGGTTTGATTGTGCTGCGGAGATACCCGGGCTGTTTTCCACATTGCGGATGATTCATGGCGAGCATCTGGAGCTGAGCAGTGAGATCGCTGCGGATCTGTTCCTGCCGTGGGATCGGGAGGACATCCTCGAGCTGTTGGGCAACGTGATGGACAACGCCTGTAAGTGGGCCGACAGCCAGGTCAGGCTGACCATTGCCAAAGGTGCTGATGGCTACTGTCTTTTGATCGACGACGATGGCCCGGGCATCCCCTCCCAGCATCGCGATGAAGTGATCGGCCGTGGCAATCGTCTGGACGAGCAAGTGACCGGCCACGGTCTGGGCCTCGGCATCGTCAAGGATATCGTCGAGGCGTGGGGCGGGCGCATTCAGTTGCTGGACAGCCCCATGGGCGGGCTGCAAGTGCGCATCGATCTGCCCGAGCGACTCAGCCCGCAACTGCCCGGGAGCGAAAGCGCGCCTCATTCCTAGTGACCTCAACTTTTTGTGCGCCGGGCCGTTAACCGTAAAGGAACCCCAACGGCTCAACGCACAAAAACAAAGGGTCATGACTGCCATGCGGCTAAATCTCAAAGCCAAAGTACTTTCGCTTGCCGTGCTTCCGGTGTTGGTGTTCGCACTGATCATCAGCGTCAGCACCGTCATCATGCTGCGTGAGCAGGGCAAGCGCGACGTCGAAGAAACCCGCCAGCACCTGCTCGCTGAGGCCAAAGCCACGTTGCAAAGTTACGTGGCCGTTGCGCTGGGCACCATCAAACCGCTTTATGACGCCTCGGCCCCGGGTGACATGGAAGCGCGGGCGCAGGTCATCAAGATGCTCTCCCAGGTCACCTACGCCAAGGACGGGTACTTCTTCGGCTACGACTCTCAGGCGGTGCGGCTGTTCAAGGGCAATAGCCCGGATGGCATCGGCAAGAGCTTCAAGGATGCCCGCGATCCAAAAGGCGTTTTCGTGAATGCCGGTCTCGTTGACGTGGCGAAAGCGGGTACTCATTACCTGGAATATTCCTCCGCGCTACCCGGTTCGAGCGAGCTGGTTCCCAAACTGGGTTACACCGAATACCTGCCGAAATGGGACATGGCCTTCGGGTCATCGATCAATCTGGACAACATCGATGCCAAGGTCCAGGAGCTGCAGAAGAATGTCGCCGAGCGCCGGCAGAACATGCTGGTCAGCATCATTGGCATCACGCTGCTGGTATTGGTGATTATCGCAGCGGTGGGTTTCTGGATCGCGGGCGGTATTCTGCGGCCGCTGCGCCTGATGAAAGCCAACCTCGATGACATCGCCGCCGGAGAGGGTGATCTGACTCAGCGCCTGGCGGTGACCTCCCAGGACGAACTCGGCGAGCTGGCCGGGTCGTTCAACCGCTTTGTGGACAAGATTCATGGGCTGGTCCGGCAGATCGCCGAAATGACCGCACAACTGACCGGGCTGGTGGGTGAAGTGACCGACCAGGCGCAACGTTCCGAGCAGGCAATGGAGCGTCAGCGTCACGAAACCGATCAGGTCGCCACGGCGATCAATCAGATGTCGGCCGCTGCGCAGGAAGTCGCGAAGAGCGCTCAAGGTGCTTCGGTTGCGGCGCAGCAAACCGATGCCGAAGGTCAGGCCGCCAAGCGAGTGGTCGACGGCAGCATCCAGCAGATTCACGCGCTGGTGAACGACATCCGCGACAGCGGTACTTCACTGGACAGCCTGCAGAATGACGTGTCGTCGATCGCCGGCGTGCTCGGAGTGATTCGTTCCATCGCCGATCAAACCAACCTGCTGGCGCTCAACGCTGCCATTGAAGCTGCGCGTGCCGGCGAAGCGGGCCGCGGGTTCGCAGTGGTGGCGGATGAGGTGCGTGCACTGGCCAGCCGTACGCAGCAAAGCACTCAGGAAATCCAGGGCATGATCGAACGCTTGCAGCAAGGCACACAGGGCGCGGTGCAGGCGATGCGACGCTCGAGCGAGGCGGGCGACGGGACCTCCGCCCGCGCCAATGAAGCCGGCGCGTCGCTGGATACGATCGGTCAACTGATCGGCACGATCAACGCCATGAACGCGCAGATTGCCAGCGCTGCAGAAGAGCAGACGGCCGTGGCGGAAGAGATCAATCGCAGCGTCCACCAGATTGCCGTGGCGGTCGAAAGCGTGGCCGATGAAACCCGCCACGGCGCCTCCACGTCGCGCAACCTCACAGAGCTGAATCAGCGTCTCGGCCAGTTGGTCCGGCAGTTCAGAATCTAGACCGGGGTGGCGGGCCTCGCTCGGGGCTCGCTGTCCGCACCTCCTCCATTGACCTTGCACTTCAGCTGCGGCACTCCTGTGGCGATTGACGGACTAAGCATCAGACCGTGTGCTTGGCGCGGTGTAATGACATGGAAGAAACATGAACGAAACCGCGCTACAAAACAAAACCCTGCTGCTGTTATTGATACTGGTGACCATCGCGTTCATCTGGATCCTGCTGCCGTTCTACGGCGCGGTGTTCTGGGCGGTGATCCTCGGGATTATCTTTGCGCCGCTGCAACGCCGTCTGCTGGCCCGCTTCGGTTGGCAGCGCAACCTGACCTCTTTGTGCACGCTGACGATTTGTCTGCTGATCGCGATTCTGCCGGTGATCGTCATCGCGGCGTTGATGGTTCAGGAGGGGGCGACGCTTTACAAGAATGTGGAAAGTGGTCAGCTCGACATCGCCAAGTATCTGGCTGAATTCAAGGTCTTGCTGCCGCCCTATGTGCAGCACTGGCTTGATCGCCTGGGCATGGGGGATTTCAACGGGTTGCGCGACAAGATTGCCAAAAGCGCGATGCAGGGCAGCAACTACCTGGCCACCCAGGCATTCAGCTTTGGGCAGGGTACCTTCGATTTCGTTGTCAGCTTTTTCATCATGCTGTACTTGCTGTTCTTCTTCCTGCGCGATGGGCAGGACCTCACCCGCAAGATCCGCATCGCGATTCCGCTGGCTGAGCCGCAGAAGCGCCGCCTGCAGTTGAAGTTCACCCGTGTGGTTCGCGCTACGGTGAAGGGCAATATCGTGGTGGCGGTGACGCAGGGCGCGTTGGGCGGGTTTATTTTCTGGGCACTGGATATCCCGAGCGCGTTGCTGTGGGCGGTGATGATGGCGTTTCTGTCGTTGCTGCCGGCGGTGGGGGCGGGGATTGTCTGGGCGCCGGTCGCGCTGTATTTCCTGCTCAGCGGGATGATCTGGCAGGGCGTGGTGTTGGGGCTGTTCGGGGTGTTTGTGATCGGGCTGGTGGATAACGTATTGCGTCCGATCCTGGTGGGCAAGGACACGCGGATGCCCGATTACCTGATTCTGATTTCGACGCTGGGCGGGATGGCGGTGTTCGGGTTGAACGGGTTTGTGATCGGGCCGATGGTGGCGGCGTTGTTTATGTCGACGTGGGCGTTGTTTACCGGCGACAAGAAAACCGTTCGATTGCCCGGTTAGCGTGTGCTTCTAAGATCAAGATCTAAAGCGTCTGCCTAACGGCAAACATCTCGCCTTCGGCGAGTTACTTGGAAAAGCACCCCAAGTAACCAAGGGTGCTTGCTCCTGGTTTGGCCCTTCCTTCGTCAGGGTTCCTTCACTCCGGTCTCGCTCCGTGGGCCCGCTGCCATCCGCCATCCATGGCGGGGGGCAGCTCTCGCCGCATCCATGCGGCTCGGCCCGCGGAGCGAGACCTACGTTCAGCCTGCACCCAAGTCGCGATTGACGTCGTCTGGACTTCCTGCGCATGAAGATCAAGATCAAAAGCTTCCCGGCTTAAGCCGGTCCTACTAAGCCTCGCATTCCGTCAGTAGGACCGGCTTTAGCCGGGAAGCCGTTGATCGGCATTTGATTTGCTTTTGATCTTCATACGCAAAAAGCCAAGCCACCGCCAATCGCGACTTGGGTGCAGGCTGAACGCAGGTTTTGCGCATTGGGCCGAGCCGCATGGATGCGGCGAGAGCGCCGTCAGGACATGGATGTCCGTTCGGCGCGGGCCCACGGAGCAAGACCGGAGTGAGGGTATTCCGACGGAGGAGGAACCCAACCAGGAGCAGGCACCCTTGGCTGCTCTTTAAAACAGAGAGGGGGGTGCTTTTCCAAGTAACTCGCCGAAGGCGAAATGTCTGCCGTTAGGCAGACGCTCTTGATCCTCTAAAATCAAAAGCCATAAAAAACCCTGCTCGAAAGCAGGGTTTTTTGTGCATCACTCAGCCATCACAAACCCGCATGGCCCACCAGGGTCAGCAGCGGTTGCGGATAAACGCCCAGGAAGAACGCCAGCAGCGTAATCCCCAACAGCATCACACCACCTGCACGTTGCGCCCAGTTGAACGGGGCGTCGTGGCGCTGGATCTTCGAGTCTTGCAGGTACAACGTCACCATCACACGCAGGTAATAGAACACGCCAATGGCGCTGCCCACGACCAGGGAACCGGTCAGCCACCACAGGTGCGCTTCGACGCCGGTTGCGATGATGTAGAACTTGCCGATGAAGCCCGTCGTCAGCGGGATACCCGCCAGGGACAGCATCATCACGGTCAGCACGGCCGTAAGGTACGGACGACGCCAGAAAAGGCCGCGGTATTCGAACATCGCGTCGGCATCGCGGCCGCTGTAAGGCGACGACATCAGCGTGACCACGCCGAACGCGCCCAGGCTGGTCAGCACGTAGGTGACCAGATAGACGTTGATCGCCTCGACCGCCATGCCCTTGCTCGCCACCATCGCGATCATCAGGTAACCGAAGTGCGCGATAGACGAATAACCCAGCAGACGCTTGAGGTTGTTCTGCGTCAGCGCCAGCAGGTTACCGACCAGGATCGACGCCACGGCGATGACCGACATCACGTCCGTCAGCACGCCGCTGGTGGCTGCCGGAGATATCTGGAACAGACGAACCAGCACGCCGAACACCGCGACCTTACTGGCCGTAGCGAGGAAAGCCGCTACCGGGGCAGGGGCGCCTTCGTATACGTCCGGTGTCCACAAGTGGAACGGCACCAGCGACAGCTTGAAGCCCAGACCCACCAGCATCATGCCCAGACCCAGGCTTGCGATCGGGCTTGGCATGCCGGTGGCGGCGATGGCCTTGCCGATTTCGCTGAAACCCAGGCTGCCGGATTCGGCATACAGCAGCGCCATACCGAACAGCAGGAACGCCGAGCCGGCTGCCGACAACACCATGTACTTGATGCCACCTTCCAGCGAACGCTTGTTGAAGAACGCGTAAGCCACCAGACCGTAGACCGGCACCGACAGCAACTCCAGACCAATGAACAGGCTTGCCAGGTGTTGCGCGGCGACCAGCACCAGCCCGCCGGCCGCAGCCATGAGGATCAGCAGGTAAAGTTCTTCGCGGTTGCCCGGATAACCCGCCTTGCCTTCACCCAGGTAGGCGTGAGCCAGGGTGACGCAGGCCAGGGTCGACACCAGAATGATGCCCATGTAAAGACAGGCGAAGCTGTCGATCTGCAGCAAAGGCGTGACCACCAGCGGCGCGACTTTCAGCGCCGGGTAGATGGACAGCAAAGCCAGGTTGAGTCCCGCTACCGTCAGCAGGAATGATTGCGAGTGACTGCGACGCCATGCGATGCCCAGCATCACCACCACAACGGTGATGCTGGTAATCAGCAGCGGCGCCAGCGCAATAAAGTGTTGAATCGTCAGGTCCATAGCGCTCTTACCGGGCCGAAGCGAGTTGAGTGAAGGCGGTGCCGAGCCATTGCTGCACGCCATGCATGGTCGCCGAGGATGTGTCGAGGATCGGTTGCGGGTACACGCCCAGCAGAATCAACAACACCGCCAGACCCAGCACCATGATCAATTCCCGACCGTCCATGCCTTTGTAGACCGCGTCGGACTTGGCCGGGCCGAAGTAGGCGCGGTGGATCATGATCAGCGAGTAGACAGAACCGAACACCAGACCGGATGTAGCGATGGCGGTAATCCACGGCGCGCTGACAAAGCTGCCGATCAGGATCAGGAATTCACCGACGAAGTTACCGGTGCCTGGCAGGCCCAGCGACGCAGCGGCGAAGAACAGGCTGATGGCCGGCAGGTACGCGATCTTGCTCCACAGGCCACCCATTTCGCGCATGTCGCGGGTGTGCAGACGCTCGTACAACTGGCCGCTGAGGATAAACAGCGCGGCGGCCGACAGACCGTGAGCGAGCATCTGCACGACGACGCCTTGCAGCGCCTGCTGGCTACCGGAGTAGATGCCGATCAGCACGAAGCCCATGTGCGAAACGCTGGAAAACGCGATCAGGCGCTTGATGTCGGTCTGGGCGAAGGCGAGGAAAGCACCGTAGAAGATACCGATCAGGCCCAGCACCATGGCGATCGGCGCGAACTCGGCCGACGCATTTGGGAACAGCGGCAGCGCAAAACGCAGCAGACCATACGCAGCGGTCTTCAGCAGGATGCCCGCCAGGTCCACGGAACCTGCGGTCGGCGCCTGGGCGTGAGCGTCAGGCAACCAGGAGTGCAGCGGCACGATCGGCAGCTTCACCGCGAACGCGATGAAGAAACCCAGCATCAGGATGTATTCGGTGCCGTGGGACAGCTTGGTTTTCAGCAGGTCCGCGTAGCCGAAGGTGATCACGCCGGTCTGGTTGAAGTGCACCAGTACCAGACCCAGGATCGCCACCAACATAATCAGGCCGCTGGCCTGAGTGAAGATGAAGAACTTGGTCGCTGCGTAGATCCGCGTCTTCTTGCCGTCCGCCGAGCTGTGACCCCAGAGCGCGATGAGGAAGTACATCGGCACCAGCATCATTTCCCAGAAGAAGAAGAACATGAACAGGTCGATGGCGAGGAACACGCCGACGACACCGCCCAGGATCCACATCAGGTTCAGGTGGAAAAAGCCGACGTTACGTTGAATCTCTTTCCACGAGCAGAGTACCGAGAGGATACCCAGCAGGCCGGTCAGCAGAATCATCAGCAGGGACAGGCCATCGAGGGCCAGATGAACGCTGATGCCGAAGCGCTGAATCCACTGGAGCTTGAATTCAAGGGCCCAGGTCGGATCGGCGCCCGGAACTGGAGCGTAGGTAAACGTACCGGTGCTCCAGACCCACAGGCCCAGAATCGTCTCGAGAGACATGGTCAACAGCGCAATCCAGCGCGGCAGGGTAGGGCCGAAGCGCTCACCTTGCCAGCACAGCAGGCCGCCGATGAAGGGGATCAGGATTAGCCAGGGCAGAATCATGACGGGCTCAATTCCTTTCGCAAAGTCGCAAGGTTCATGTCAGTTCGACTCATCAGACCAGCACAATCGCGCCGAGTACCAGTACGGCACCTGCGGCGATCGAAGCGGCGTACCAACGGAGCTGACCGGTTTCGGTGCGGGTCATCAAGCCGTTGCCAGCTTTGACCAGACGCGGAATCAGGCCGATTGTGTGGTCGAGCGGGTCGCCACGCAGCAGGCGGCTGATCGCCAGGTAAGGTTTGACGAACAGCACGTCATACACCCAGTCGAAGCCCCACGCCGCGAACCACCATGCGGACAGGAAACGACCCGGACCGCTGTTGGCGATGGCCGTGGCCAGACGACGCTTGCCGAGGAACAGCACCGCCGCCAGCAGGATACCGGCCAGAGCGATGGCGCCCGAGGCGATTTCCAGGCTGTGCTTGGCTTCGCCACCCGCATGACCCGCGCTTTCCGGCAGCACGCCGGCCAGTGGCGGATGAATCCAGGCGCCAATGAACGTCGACAGCACGATCAGCACACCCAGCGGCAACCAGTGGGAAATCCCGTGACCGGCGTGGGCTTCGGTCTTCGCTTCGCCGTGGAAGGCGATGAAGATCAGGCGGAAGGTGTACAGCGAGGTCATGAACGCACCGACCAGACCGGCATAAAGCAGGTACTGATGACCGCTGGCGAACGCTTCCCAAAGGATTTCGTCCTTGGAGTAGAAACCCGCCGTGACCAATGGCAGGGCCGACAACGCCGCGCCGCCGACGATGAAGCTGGCGTAGGCCAGTGGCAGCTTCTTCCACAGGCCGCCCATCTTGAAGATGTTCTGCTCGTGATGGCAGGCAACGATCACCGCGCCGGACGCGAGGAACAGCAGCGCCTTGAAAAAGGCGTGGGTCATCAGGTGGAAAATCGCGCCGTCCCATGCACCCACGCCCAGCGCCAGGAACATGTAGCCGATCTGGCTCATGGTCGAGTAGGCGAGGATACGTTTGATGTCGGTCTGCACCAGTGCGGCGAAACCCGCCAGTACCAGGGTCACGCCCCCGACGATGCCGACCAGATGCAGGATGTCCGGAGCGAGGATGAACAGGCCGTGGGTCCGCGCGATCAGGTAAACGCCCGCGGTCACCATGGTGGCGGCGTGGATCAGTGCCGACACCGGAGTAGGACCGGCCATCGCATCCGCCAGCCAGGTTTGCAGCGGCAGTTGCGCGGATTTACCGACAGCGCCGCCCAGCAGCATCAGTGTGGCCAGAACGATCCAGAAATCACCGACCTTGAAGTGCTGTGGTGCACGAACGAGCAGTTCCTGAATGTTCAGCGTGCCCAGCTGCTGGAACAGGATGAACAGGCCGATGGCCATGAACACGTCGCCGATGCGGGTCACGATGAAGGCTTTCAGTGCCGCGTTGCCGTTGTTGCGGTTGCTGTAATAGAAACCGATCAACAGGTACGAGCACAGGCCCACGCCTTCCCAACCGAAGTAGATGAACAGCAGGTTGTCGCCCAGGATCAGAAACAACATGCTGGCAATGAACAGGTTGGTGTAGGCGAAGAAGCGCGAATAGCCGTCTTCACCGCGCATGTACCACGAGGCGAACAGGTGAATCAGGAAGCCGACGCCGACCACCACACCGAGCATGGTGATGGACAGGCCATCGACATACAGGGCGAAGTTGGGTTCGAAGCCGTCCACTGACATCCAGCGCCACAGCACCATGGTCAGGTGACCGCCTTCGGGTGGTGAGACGTTGAACTGGAAGATCACATACGCGGCCACGATGGCCGACAGGCCAATGGAGCCCACGCCGATCAGGGCTGAAAGGTTTTCCGACCATTTACCGCGCGAAAACGACAGCAGCAGGAAACCGATCAGGGGGAATACGAAAGTCAGAAAGAGTAGGTTCATCCGCGCATCTCGCTGGCAGCGTCGATATCGAGCGTGTGGAAGCGGCGATACAGTTGCAGCAGAATCGCCAGGCCAATGCTGGCCTCGGCTGCGGCAAGGCTGATCACCAGAATGAACATGATCTGGCCGTCAGGCTGTGCCCAACGGCTGCCCGCGACCACAAAGGCCAGCGCGGCTGCGTTCATCATGATTTCCAGGCTCATCAACACGAACAGAATGTTGCGGCGTACCAACAGGCCCGCCAGGCCGAGGCAGAACAGGATGCCGGCGACCGCCAGACCATGTTCCAGAGGGATTGCTGAGTTCATGGCTTTACTCCTTCGCCTCGTTGCGGCCGACATGGAACGCCGTCACGGCTGCCGCAAGCAGCAGCATCGAGGCGAGTTCGACAACCAGCAGGTAAGGGCCGAACAGGCTGATGCCGACGGCTTTGGCGTCCACCGTGGTGTGACCGATGGAAGCGCCGGTGGAGTTGGCAAACAGCACGTAAATCAACTCCGCCATGAGCAGGCCGCCCAGAAGCATCGGGCCGAGCCAGATGCCGGGTTTGAGCCAGGCGCGTTCTTGTTGAACCGAGGCCGGGCCCAGGTTCAGCATCATCACCACGAAGACGAACAGCACCATGATGGCGCCCGCGTAAGCGATGACTTCCAGGGCACCGGCAAACGGTGCACCGAGACTGAAGAACGTCATGGCCACGGCGATCAGCGAAATGATCAGGTAGAGCAGGGCGTGCACCGGGTTTGTGTTGGTGATCACCCGAAGGGTGGCCACCACAGCGATGCCGGATGCGAAATAGAAAGCGAATTCCATCTTTCTTCCTTAAGGCAGCAAGCTCTTGACGTTGATGGGCTGGGCTTCGTTCTGGGCATCGCCTTTCGGCTTGCCGGCGATGGCCATCCCCGCAACGCGGTAGAAGTTGTAATCAGGGTTCTTGCCGGGGCCGGAGATCAGCAGATCTTCCTTCTCGTACACCAGATCCTGACGTTTGAACTCGGCCATCTCGAAATCCGGTGTCAGCTGGATCGCGGTGGTCGGGCAAGCTTCCTCACACATGCCGCAGAAGATGCAACGCGAGAAATTGATGCGGAAGAACTCCGGGTACCAACGACCGTCGTCGGTCTCGGCCTTCTGCAGCGAGATGCAACCCACCGGGCACGCCACGGCGCACAGGTTGCACGCCACGCAGCGCTCTTCGCCGTCGGGGTCGCGGGTCAGGACGATGCGGCCACGGTAGCGGGGCGGCAGATAGACCTGCTCTTCCGGATATTGCAGGGTGTCACGCTTACGGAAGCCATGGCCGAAGACCATGATCAAGCTGCGCAGCTGGGTACCCGTACCCTTAACGATGTCGCCAATATATTTGAACATGGGTCAAATCCTCACTGAGCCGCCAGGACGACCGCAGCGGTCACCAGCAAATTGATCAGGGTCAGTGGCAAGCAGAACTTCCAGCTGAAATCCATCACCTGGTCATAACGCGGACGAGGGATCGAAGCACGCAACAGGATGAACAGCATGATGAAGAACGCGGTTTTCAGGGCAAACCACATGAACGACAGTTGCGGCAGGATATCGAACGGACCATGCCAGCCACCGAAGAACAGGGTCACCAGCAGCGCCGAGATCAGGATGATGCCGATGTACTCACCGACGAAGAACATGCCCCATTTCATGCCGGCGTATTCAATGTGGTAACCGTCGGCCAGTTCCTGTTCCGCTTCCGGCTGGTCGAACGGGTGACGGTGAGTCACGGCGACGCCAGCGATGAAGAAGGTACAGAAGCCGAAGAACTGCGGAATGATGAACCACAGGTGATCGGCCTGGTACTTGACGATGTCTCCCATGTTGAACGAACCGACCTGCACCACGATGCCCATCAGTGACAGGCCGAGGAACACTTCGTACGACACGGTCTGCGCCGAGGCACGCAAGCTGCCCAGCAGGGCGTACTTGTTGTTCGATGACCAACCGGCGAACAGCACCGCATAGACCGACAGACCGGCCATGGCGAAGAAGAACAGCAGACCGATGTTCAGGTCGGCGACTACCCAGGTCTGGGTCACCGGGATGACCGAGAACGCGATCAACAGCGCGCTCATGGCCACCACCGGCGCCAGGGTGAAGATCACCCGGTCGACGAAGGGCGGGTTCCAGTCCTCTTTAAAGAACATCTTCAGCATGTCGGCGGCGATCTGGAACATGCCGAACGGACCGACGCGGTTCGGACCGTAACGGTCCTGCCACCAGCCCAGCAGACGACGTTCGACGAAGCTGAGCAGCGCGCCGCAGACCACCACGGCGAGCAGCACCACGATGGCCTTGACGACGGCGATGATCGAGTCGATCACTTCAGGGGTGAACCAGGTCATTGAGCGGCCTCCTGCAGTGCGTCGACGGTTTTGCCGAACAACGCCGGAGGAATGCCCGCCAGACCGGACGGCAGTGCCACCAGGCCTGCGCCCAGTTCTTCACTGATGCGCAGCGGCAGACGTAGCGTCTGTCCGGCAACGCTCAGGCTCAGCAGTGCGCCGTCGTTGACGCCCAGACGGTCCGCTTCGGACTTGGCCAGCGCCACATACGCCTGAGGAATGCGCTCTTGAACCGGCGCGGCTTTGGAGGAAGTCTCCTCGCTGCCGAACAGGTGATAGAACGGCACGACCTGCCAGGTTCCTTGTGCAGGGGAGAAGGCACGCGGGACATTGGCGAACCAGCCCAGCTTGTCGCCGCTGCTTTCGATCAGGCGCACGCCCGGATCGCCGGCACGCAGGTGACCACCGACTTCGTCCTGGAACTTGTTCCACGCCTGTGGCGAGTTCCAGCCCGGCGACCAGGCGAACGGCACCTGGGAGCGGGGTTCGGCAGAGCCCGAGTAACCTTCCATCGAGAACGCGAACGCAGTGTCTTTGTCCTGCGGCGTACGCGGTTCGTGGACGCTGATATTGGCGCGCATGGCGGTCCGGCCGCTGTAACGCAGCGGCTCGCGAGCCAGTTTCAGGCCCTTGATGCGGAACGCAGCAGACGGCGCAGCACCGACGATGCCGGCCAGTTGCGGATTGCTGGCGGCGCAGGCTGCAGTGACGTGATCGAGCTGAGTCCAGTCAACCGGCTGATTCAACAGGGTAGCGCGCAGGGCATGCAGCCAGCGCCAGCCTTCGTGAACCAGAATGCTTGCGTCCAGGTAAGTTGGATCAAAGACTTGGAAGAAGCGCTGGGCGCGGCCTTCCTGGCTGACCAGCGTACCGTCACCTTCGGCAAAGCTCGCAGCCGGGAGCACCAGGTGCGCGCGGTCGGTGGTCGCAGTCTTCTGGTGATCAGCAACGATCACCACTTTCGCGGCCTTCAATGCAGCCTCGACCGTGGCGGCATCAACGCGGGTGAACAGATCGTTTTCCAGCACGACGATGGCGTCGGCCTGGCCGGAAATCACGGCCTGCAGCGCAGCGTCCACCGAGTCGCCACCGAACAGGGTCAGGCCCATGCTGTTGGCTTCCGGCACGATCAGGCTCAGCGAACCCTGCTTGTCGCGCAGCTTCAAGGCTTTGGCGATGTTCGCCGCGGCTTCGATCAGCGCGTTCGAACCCAGCGAGGCGCCGGAGACGATCAGTGGGCGCTTGGCGTCAAGCAACGCGGTGGCAATGCGCTCGGCCAGTTCCAGCGCTTCGCTGTCCAAGCCAACAACGGCCGGAGCGCTCGGGTCGATGGCGTGGGCCACCGCGAAACCGATGCGCGCCAGGTCGTCAGGCGCCGCGTGCACGCACTCTTCGGCGATGTCGTCGAGGCGGGTGTCGGTGAGGCTGGCGATGAACAGAGGGTTCAACTCGTGCTGACCGATGTTCTTCACCGCAGCGTCAAGCCATGGCTGGACTTTCATCGCAGCGGCCATGTCTTCGGCTTTGTTCTTCACCGACTGACGCAAGCCGAGGGCCATGCGCGCAGCGGTCTGGGTGACGTCTTCGCCAAGGATGAACACGGCGTCGTGCTCTTCGACTTCACGCAAGGTCGGGATCGGCAGCGGGCTGTCTTTCAGCACTTGGGCGATCAGGCGCAGACGCTCCAGCTCACCGGCTTCGATGCCCGAGTAGAAATGCTCGGCGCCGACCAGTTCGCGCAGGGCGAAGTTGCTTTCCAGGCTGGCGCGGGGCGAACCGATGCCGACGATGTTGCGCCCGCGCAGCAGGTCAGCCGCTTTATCCAGCGCAGCGTCCAGGCCCAGCTTGATGCCTTCGGCCAGCGGCTGGCGCGGACGGTCCGTGCGGTTGACGTAGCCATAACCGAAACGGCCACGGTCGCAGAGGAAATACTGGTTCACCGAACCGTTGTAGCGGTTTTCGATACGGCGGATTTCGCCATAACGTTCGCCCGGGCTGATGTTGCATCCGCTTGAGCAGCCGTGGCAGATGCTCGGCGAAAACTGCATGTCCCATTTCCGGTTGTAGCGCTCGGAGTGGGTCTTGTCGGTGAATACACCGGTCGGGCAGACCTCGGTGAGGTTGCCGGAGAATTCGCTTTCCAGGGTGCCGTCTTCGACGCGACCGAAGTACACGTTGTCGTGGGCGCCAAACACGCCGAGGTCAGTGCCGCCGGCGTAGTCCTTATAGAAGCGAACGCAGCGATAGCAGGCGATGCAGCGGTTCATCTCGTGTGCGATGAACGGCCCCAGCTCCTGGTTCTGGTGAGTACGCTTGGTGAAGCGATAGCGGCGCTCGTTGTGGCCGGTCATCACCGTCATGTCCTGCAAATGACAGTGACCGCCTTCCTCGCAGACCGGACAGTCGTGCGGGTGGTTGGTCATCAGCCATTCGACGACGCTGGCGCGAAACGCCTTGGATTCGTCGTCTTCGATGGAAATCCAGGTGTTGTCAGTGGCGGGCGTCATGCAGGACATGACGATACGACCACGGGTGTCGTTCTCGTCGGTGTACTGCTTGACCGCGCACTGGCGACAGGCGCCAACACTGCCAAGTGCCGGATGCCAGCAGAAATAAGGGATGTCGAGGCCCAGCGACAGACACGCCTGTAACAGGTTGTCTGCGCCATCGACTTCGAGCGCTTTGCCGTCTACGTGGATAGTGGCCATGGTTCAAAGTTCTTCGTTGGCCCGGTGTCAGCGGGCGTGGCTAATGGAATCTCGGTGCCATCCGACTCAAACAGCCTCGCGGCGTCGTCGGATGCAGGGAAGGCGGCCTTGTGAGCCGCCGACCGTTTATCGTGTTATGCGCCGACCATGGTCGGACTGATGACCTGATTGAGGTCGCCCGCACGTGTCGGTGCGATGCCTGCCTCGAATTCCGGCCGGAAGTACTTGATCGCGCTGCCCAGAGGTTCCACGGCGCCCGGTGCGTGGGCGCAGAAGGTTTTGCCTGGGCCGAGGAAGTTGACCAACCCCAGCAGCGTCTCGATATCGCCCGGTTGACCCTGACCGTTTTCGAGGGCGCGCAGCATCTTCACGCTCCACGGCAAGCCATCGCGGCACGGCGTGCAGAACCCGCACGACTCCTGGGCGAAGAACTCTTCCATGTTGCGCAGCAGCGACACCATGTTGACCTTGTCGTCCACCGCCATCGCCAGACCGGTCCCCATCCGGGTGCCGACCTTGGCCACGCCGCCGGCGTAGAACTGGCAGTCGAGGTGTTCCGGCAACAGGAAGCCGGTACCGGCGCCGCCGGGCTGCCAGCACTTGAGCTTGAAGCCGTCGCGCATGCCGCCGGCGTAGTCTTCGAACAGCTCGCGGGCAGGCAGGCCGAATGGCAATTCCCACAGGCCGGGGTTCTTCACCTTGCCGGAGAAACCCATCAGCTTGGTGCCGTGGTCTTCGCTGCCTTCGCGGGCGAGGGACTTGTACCAGTCGTTGCCGTTGTTGACGATGGCCGGCACGTTGCACAGCGTCTCGACGTTGTTCACGCAGGTCGGCTTGCCCCATACGCCAACGGCGGCAGGGAAGGGTGGCTTGGAACGCGGGTTGGCGCGACGGCCTTCGAGGGAGTTGATCAGTGCGGTTTCTTCGCCGCAGATGTAACGCCCTGCGCCGGTGTGCACGATCAGCTCGAAATCAAAACCGCTGCCGAGGATGTTCTTGCCCAGCAGGCCGGCCGCTTCGGCTTCTTTTACCGCACGGCGCAGGTGCACGGCCGCAGTGGTGTACTCGCCGCGCAGGAAGATGTAACCGCGGTAGGCCTTCAGCGCGCGTGCACTGATCAGCATGCCTTCGATCAGCAGATGGGGCTGTTGCTCCATCAGCATGCGGTCCTTCCAGGTGTTCGGCTCCATTTCATCGGCGTTACACAGCAGGTAACGGATGTTCATGGATTCGTCTTTGGGCATCAGCCCCCACTTCACGCCCGTGGGGAAGCCTGCGCCGCCGCGACCCTTGAGGCCGGAGTCTTTGACGGCCTGAACGATTTCGTCAGGCGACAGCGTGGCGAACGCTTTGCGCGCCGCTGCGTAACCGTCTTTCTTCTGGTATTCGTCGAGCCACACCGGCTCGCCGTCATCGCGCAGACGCCAGGTCAGCGGATGGGTTTCCGGAGCGCGGGTGATGAGGTTGGCGGGGCCGAAGGAAGTGATGGTCATACGTAACCCTCCAGCAGCGGGGCGACGCCCGCAGGCTGTAGATTGCCGAAAGTGTCGTCGTCGATCATGACCGCCGGCGCCTTGTCGCAGTTGCCCAGGCAGCAGGCCGGCAGCAACGTGAAACGACCGTCGGTGGTGGTCTGACCCAGGCCGATGCCCAGCGTGCTCTGAATCTCGCTGACGATGTCTTCGTGACCGGCGATGAAACAGACCATGCTGTTGCAGACGCGAATGATGTGGCGGCCTACCGGCTGACGGAAGATCTGGCTATAGAACGTCGCCACGCCTTCAACGTCGCTGGCAGGGATGCCCAGCACTTCGCCGATGGCGTAGATGGCGCCGTCCGGCACCCAGCCGCGTTCCTTCTGAACAATCTTCAGGGCTTCGATGGACGCCGCGCGCGGGTCCTCGTAGTGATGCATTTCGTGCTCGATGGCCGAGCGCTCGGATTCGCTCAGGGCGAAACGGTCTGTCTGGATAAGCGTGCTGTTCATGCTTAGCGGTCCACGTCGGCCATAACGAAATCGATACTACCCAGGTACGCAATCAAGTCCGCGACCATGCTGCCTTTGATCACCGAAGGGATCTGCTGCAGGTGCGGGTAGCTTGGGGTGCGAATCCGGGTACGGTAGCTCATGGTGCCGCCGTCGCTCGTCAGGTAATAACTGTTGATGCCCTTGGTCGCTTCGATCATCTGGAAGGATTCGTTGGCCGGCATGACCGGGCCCCACGAAACCTGCAGGAAGTGGGTGATCAGGGTTTCGATGTGCTGCAGGGTGCGTTCTTTTGGCGGCGGCGTGGTCAGCGGGTGATCCGCCTTGTACGGGCCGGCCGGCATGTTGCGCATGCACTGCTCGATGATTTTCAGGCTCTGACGCATCTCTTCGACGCGGACCATGCAGCGATCGTAGGCGTCGCCGTCGTGGGCCAGGGGCACTTCGAATTCGAAGTTCTCGTAACCCGAATACGGACGCGCCTTGCGCAGGTCGAAGTCCAGACCGGTCGCGCGCAGGCTAGGCCCGGTGACGCCCCATTCCAGCGCTTCCTTGGTGTTGTACGCAGCGACGCCCACGGTACGACCCTTGAGGATGCTGTTCTGCAGCGCCGCCTTGGTGTACTCGTCGAGACGCTTGGGCATCCAGTCGATGAAATCCTTGACCAGTTTTTCCCAGCCGCGCGGCAGGTCGTGGGCGACACCGCCGATGCGGAACCAGGCCGGGTGCAGACGGAAACCGGTGACGGCTTCGATCACGGTGTAGGCGCGCTGACGGTCGGTGAATGTGAAGAACACCGGGGTCATGGCGCCGACGTCCTGGATGTACGTCCCCAGGAACAGCAGGTGGCTGGTGATGCGGAAGAACTCGGACATCATGATGCGGATGACGTTGACCCGATCCGGCACGGTGATCCCGGCCAGTTTCTCGACCGAGAGCACGTACGGCAGGTTATTCATCACGCCGCCGAGGTAATCGATGCGGTCGGTGTACGGAATGTAGCTGTGCCAGGACTGGCGCTCGGCCATTTTCTCGGCACCACGGTGGTGGTAACCGATGTCCGGCACGCAGTCGACGATCTCTTCGCCGTCCAGCTGCAGGATGATGCGGAACGCACCGTGGGCCGAAGGGTGGTTCGGGCCCAGGTTGAGGAACATGTAGTCCTCGTTGGTGCCGGAACGCTTCATGCCCCAGTCTTCCGGACGGAAACGCGCGGCTTCCTCTTCCAGTTGCTGCTTGGCCAGCGTCAGGCTGTAGGGGTCGAACTCGGTGGCGCGGGCCGGGAAGTCCTTGCGCAGCGGATGACCTTCCCAGGTCGGCGGCATCATGATGCGGGTCAGGTGCGGGTGGCCCGGGAAGTCGATCCCGAACATGTCCCAGACTTCACGCTCGTACCAGTTGGCGTTCGGCCAGATGCCGGTCACGGTCGGCATGCTCAGGTCGCTTTCGGACAGCGCGACCTTGATCATGACGTCGCTGTTACGTTCTATCGACATCAAGTGATAGAACACGGTGAAGTCGGCGTCCGGCAGGCCACGGCGCTTGGTGCGCAGGCGCTCGTCGACGCCGTGCAGGTCGTACAGCATCACGTACGGCTTGGGCATCTGACGCAGGAAGGTCAGGATTTCGATCAGCCGCGCACGTTGCACCCACAGCACGGGCATGCCAGTGACGGTGGACTGGGCGCTGAAGGCTTCAGCGCCAAAACGGTTATGGAGTTCAACGACGACCTCTTGGTCGTCAGCCTTGTGAGGCGGGATGTACAGAGCGGTGTCTGCAGTCATAGGTCTCGATCGCTATCGGTCAACGTACAGAATGAACCCAGGTTCAGGCTTCTTTTTGTAAAAGAAAAACTGGATCAGACTTCGTCGGGGCTGCGCAGGTTGGTCACCGCAATACGCTGTTCGCGGCGCTGTTCCTTCTGCGACGGCATCTCGGCGCGATAAACGCCCTGATCACCGACGACCCAGGAAAGGGGACGACGCTCCTGGCCAATGGATTCCTGCAACAGCATCAAGCCTTGCAGAAATGCCTCTGGACGGGGCGGGCAGCCGGGCACGTAAACATCCACAGGGAGGAATTTATCCACGCCCTGAACCACGGAATAGATGTCATACATGCCACCGGAGTTGGCACATGCGCCCATGGAGATGACCCACTTGGGCTCCAGCATTTGCTCATAGAGGCGCTGGATGATCGGGGCCATCTTCAGAAACGGGGTGCCGGCGATGACCATGAAATCCGCTTGGCGCGGCGATGCCCGGATCACTTCGGCGCCGAAGCGCGCGATGTCGTGGGGCGCCGTGAAGGCGGTGGTCATTTCCACATAGCAGCACGACAGGCCGAAGTTGTACGGCCAAAGGGAGTTCTTGCGACCCCAGTTGACCGCGCCATTCAGCACGTCTTCGAGCTTGCCCATGTAGATGTTTTTGTGGACTTGGTCTTCTAACGGATCGGAAACGACTTCGCGTTCGCCGATGGGGTACTGCTCGTTAGGAGCATCCGGGTCGATCCTGGTGAGATTATATTGCATTGCCAAAGCCTCATTGTTTTAGCTTCGCCTGCCGGTTACGACGACCAACGGGAGCCCAATCGAGCGCCCCTACCCGCCATAGGTAGACAAGACCTGCCAACAGAATTGCTATGAAAACGAGCGCTTCGGCGAAGCCGGTCCAGCCGCTTTCGCGGACGGACACAGACCAGGCGTACAGAAAGAGGGCTTCAATGTCGAAAATCACGAAGAGCATCGCGACCAGATAGAATTTTGCCGAGAGCCGCAGACGGGCGCCACCGGTGGGCAGCATGCCGGATTCGAACGGTTCGTTTTTGCTGCGGCCCCAGGCTTTGGAGCCCAGCAGGCTGGAGAGACCGAGCATGAAGGCGCAGAGGCCGACGACACCAAGGAGAAACACGGCGAAGCCCCAATTGTGGGCAATCAATCCTGTCGAGTCGGGCATGCTGGCAGTCCTTAACAGAGAGCAAAGGTCTCTGGGCTTGGAAAAGAAGTAGAAGCAGTGACGATATGTCGCAGTGCGATCAATTCCGGGATTTTATGTGCAAAAGGAGGGCAAGTAAATTTTCTGCATCAAATTTATTCGCAGGATTAATGAGATAGGTCACGGTTTTCATGCTTAGCCCCAGCGGGGACGGGCATCGAAGAGGGTTTGGAGAAATATGTTTCTTACGGCGCGGCGACAGTTCGACCTGACTTAAATGATAATAAATATCATTTGGCGGCTGGGTTTGATGTGTGTCACTGGAACGTGACGAAGTTCCCGTTTAATTAGCCGGGAGAGGAAGACGGTTATTGAGTGTGTGGTTAATTAACTTTTAGACGCTGATTTGAGTTGTCTATCGTTAATAGTTGACCAGCAACGTAGGTTTAATCCCTCACTGTCATCAGAAAGCCGCCCGTAGGCGGCCTCTGAATTCCCAATGCGTAGTGGCTTAATGGAACTGTTCTTCTTCCGTCGAACCCGTCAGTGCGGTCACTGAAGACTTGCCGCCCTGAATGACCGTGGTCATGTCATCGAAGTAGCCGGTTCCCACTTCCTGCTGGTGCGCCACGAAGGTGTAGCCCTTGGCCGCGTCGGCAAACTCCTGTTCTTGCAGTTTCACGTAGGCGGTCATGTCGTTGCGGGCGTAGTCGTGCGCCAGGTTGAACATGCTGTGCCACATGTTGTGGATGCCGGCCAGCGTGATGAACTGATGCTTGTAGCCCATTGCCGACAGCTCGCGCTGGAATTTGGCGATGGTCGCGTCGTCCAGATTCTTCTTCCAGTTGAAGGAAGGCGAGCAGTTGTAGGACAGCAGCTGATCCGGGTATTCCTTTTTGATCGCTTCGGCGAAGCGACGGGCCTCGTCCAGATCCGGCTTGGCGGTTTCACACCAGATCAGATCGGCATATGGCGCGTACGCCAGGCCGCGGGCAATCGCCTGGTCGAGGCCGGCTCGTACTTTGTAGAAGCCTTCCGGCGTGCGGGTGCCGGTCACGAACGGCTGGTCATACGGGTCGCAGTCCGAGGTCAGCAGGTCTGCGGCGTTGGCATCGGTACGCGCCAGAATGATGGTCGGCACGCCGGCAACGTCAGCCGCCAGGCGGGCAGCCACCAGTTTCTGTACGGCTTCCTGGGTGGGAACCAGCACCTTGCCGCCCATGTGACCGCATTTCTTCACGGACGCCAGTTGGTCTTCGAAGTGCACGCCGGCAGCGCCTGCCTCGATCATGCTCTTCATCAGTTCGTAGGCGTTAAGCACGCCGCCGAAACCGGCTTCGGCGTCGGCCACGATCGGCGCGAAGTAATCGATATAGCCTTCGTCGCCCGGGTTCTTGCCGGCTTTCCATTGGATCTGGTCAGCACGGCGGAACGAGTTATTGATGCGCTTGACCACGGTTGGCACCGAGTCCACCGGGTACAGCGACTGATCGGGGTACATCGATTCGGCGGAGTTGTTGTCCGCCGCGACTTGCCAGCCAGACAGGTAAATCGCCTGGATGCCGGCTTTGACTTGCTGCACGGCCTGACCGCCGGTGAGGGCGCCCATGCAGTTGACGAAATCCTTGTCGGGTCGGAAGGACGGCTTGGCGCCCTGGGTCACCAGGTTCCACAGCTTGTCAGCGCCCAGCTTTGCAAACGTGTGTTCAGGCTGAACCGAGCCACGCAGGCGGACGACGTCAGCAGCGGAGTAGGTGCGGGTTACGCCTTTCCAGCGTGGATTCTCGGCCCAGTCTTTCTCGATGGCTGCAATTTGTTGTTCGCGTGTCAGTGCCATGGGGTAAACCTCGTTGCTTGGTGTTGTGGGTCTTGAGGTGAAGCTCCTTGCTTCGCCGGCGCCGGATTTCTTCAAGGCGCACTGATGGCTGCTCACTGAATCGGAAAGCATGGATTCTCAGTCAGATTTTTTCGCCATCAGGATGATGAGGCGATGAAGCTGCCTTTTGGGCGGAAATGACGCTAATCGGCACGAACATGCTGAGTTCGAGCGCGATCAGGAGGCGTTCTGCACGACCTCCGATCAGCGGGAGCGAGGCCATCATGCCTCGCCGATTTTGCCTCGTCAAACACTTTGTAGTGCTTTTATGAGAGCACTACATCCTTTGTCTAATACGACCTGTCGGTCAGTTTCAGGCGTGTGAGTGCTGAGAAGGGGAAGTCAGCGTGGATACTGGGCGGTCACGGTATGGAGGCAGGATGTAGTGCTGAATCGGGCACTACATAATTGGCGGTATCGAACCGGAATAGCACGGATGGCCACGGTCCATGTGGGAGCGAGCTTGCTCGCGAAAGCCTTGTGTCAGCCACCAGAGAGCCACTGGCTGCACCGGTCTCTTCGTGAGCAAGCTCACTCCCACAATTTTGTGCAGTGGCTAAATCACCCTTGGGCTTAGCATTGCGATAACGAGCGGTTCCCCTCAATCCAGGCTATCGACCTTCACCCGCAGCTGCATGTCATTGCTGCCCTGTGTCGAGTAGCGTCGGACGACGCCATGCTCGTCGGCGCGGGACTGATCGCTGGCGCCGGCCAGCGTGATCCACTCACCCAGCCGACCGCTGACTTGCGTGTCGGTGCTCTGCACCTTGATCGCGTCGGCCTGTTGCTGGCTCATGCGGTCGTTGTTGGTGCTGATGCTCAGGTGGACGATGTCACCGGTGACCGTCGCGGTGACGTAGAAGCCCTGGGTCACGTTTCGATACTGCGTGTTGGTCTGCGGGTAGCCATAGCCATCGGATTGCACCGTGGTGATCGGTACGCTCTGGCCCATCTGAATCAGCGCCGGCGTCCCTTCGTTGGCCTGAACCTGTTGCACGCCACCGTCGCGACTGGCGGTGCCGTAATTCTGGATGCGCGTGCGGCCGTCGGCGCTGATGCGTCCGTCCTGGGAACGCACGGTGCCATTGACCGAGTAACCCTGGTCGCTCTGGACCGTGCTATCACTGGTGTCGACGCTGATCATGAGTCGCTTGGGCGCGGTATCGAGTTGACCGAGCAGGTCGCGCAGTTCGCTGATCTTGTCTGGTTCGGCGTTGACGATCAGCTTGTTGCCATAGGCATTGACGCTGCCTTCGTTGCCCAGAAACGACTTTACGGTGGGCAGCAGATCGTCGCTGGTGCGGTAATTCAGGGGGATGACTTCAGTGGCGGCCGAAGCCGTGAAGCTGCAAGCCAACAACAGTGAAGCGAGGAGGGTGCGTAATGACATCGATGTGGTCTCCGCGAGGGGCGCGTCTGAACGACGAGTTTGCCAGTTTGTCGGCCCGCGCAGCACCAAGTTGAATCGCGGGCAGCAAAACGCCCCGGTGCTCGCGTTTCAGCATAGACAGCTGAGGTGCGAACGCCGGGGCGCCGGGTGCAGCAATGGGCAATCAGTGCGAGTCGCGCACCATGTCCACGTGGGGCAGGCCGGCTTCGAGGAACTCGTCGCTGACCACGCTAAAACCGAAGCGCTCGTAGAGTGCCGTGGCATGAACCTGAGCGCTGAGCCGCTGCTGTTTCAGGCCGCGGCGCTCTGCTTCGGCGAGGATGGCGGTGATCAGCGCCTCGCCTACGTTCAGCCCGCGCCAGTCTTTCAGCACGGACAATCGGCCAAACTCACCGTCCGGCAACAGGCGCGCGGTGCCCACGGCGTAATCGCCTTCCAGCGCCAGAAAATGCAGAGCGTCTGCATCTTCCGAGTCCCATTCCAGTTCGGGCGGCACCGACTGTTCCGACACGAATACAGCGTCGCGAATGCGCCGAATGTCGGCGTTGTCTTTCTGCCAGTCGGCTACCCGTACGTGGATCTTATTCATCAGCAAACCCCACACTTCCTTGTTTGACCAGCTCACAGAGCAGGTTACGTCCATCGTCATCTGCCAGCCATTGGCCCAGATTGTCGATGTGCAGCGCATCGGCTGCACAGATCATTTTCAACAGTTCGCGCAGATGGCCCGGCAACAGACGGCTCTGACCGCTGGCGAACAGCAGCAGGTCGTCGTCGACTTCCGACCACGCCAGTCGCGCGCTCGGGTTGCGGATCAGCACGGCGCCCTGTTCCAGACTGTCGAGCAGCTCGCTCTCGGCCAGTTCCGGGCCGACCACCAGCTCGGGATAACGAGGCTCGGTCATGAACTGGCCGAACCAGGTCAGCAACAGGCGCTCGTCACCCATGTGCTCGGCCAGCAAGCCTTTCAGGCGGTCGAGGGCATCACGCTGAATCTGGTGCGGATCGCTCACCGGTTGCGCGTCGGCATCGGTGTAGCGTTCTTCTTCAGACATGAACTGGCTGAGGAAGTCCGTGAAGTGGGTCAGCACTTCAGCGGCGCTTGGCGCGCGGAAGCCCACCGAGTACGTCAGGCACTCATCCACGGCGACGCCGCAGTGGGCCAGACGTGGCGGCAGATAGAGCATGTCGCCCGGTTCCAGCGTCCACTCGTCGGTACCCTGGAAGTCGGCGAGGATGCGCAGGTCGGCGTGCTCGAGCAGTTGGCTCTCGGCGTCGCACATCTGACCGATCTGCCAGTGACGCTTGCCGTGACCCTGCAGCAGGAATACGTCGTAGTTGTCGAAATGCGGGCCGACGCTACCGCCCGGTGCGGCGTAGCTGATCATCACGTCATCGATGCGCCAGCTCGGCAGGAAGCGGAAGTTTTCCAGCAGTTCGCTGACTTCAGGCACGAACTGATCCACGGCCTGGACCAGCAAGGTCCACTCACGCTCCGGCAGTTTGCTGAATTCGTCTTCGGCGAACGGGCCGCGGCGCAGCTCCCACGGGCGCTCGCCTTTCTCGATGACCAGGCGCGATTCAACTTCTTCTTCCAGCGCCAGGCCCGCCAGTTCGTCCGCATCGATCGGGCTCTGGAAATCCGGAATGGCCTGACGGATCAGCAAAGGTTTCTTCTGCCAGTAGTCACGCAGGAACTCGCGCGCTGTGATGCCACCTAGGAGGTGAAGAGGGATGTCAGGATTCATGTGTAACCTATTGAAAAAACGAGTTTTTACGACGGGAATAAAAACGCCCGGCTCAGCCGGGCGTTCAGAGCGTGTGCAGTGCGGTCAGATGCGCTTGGCTTGCGCCACGGCGTTGCCGATGTAGTTCGCCGGCGTGAGCTTTTTCAGCTCTGCCTTGGCTTCGGCAGGCATGTCCAGACCGTCGATGAAGGTCAACAGTGCTTCAGGGCCGATGCCCTTGCCGCGCGTCAATTCCTTGAGCTTCTCGTACGGGTTCTCGATGTCGTAGCGACGCATGACCGTCTGGATCGGCTCGGCCAGGACTTCCCAGCAAGCGTCCAGATCGGCGGCGATCTTCTGCTCGTTGAGCTCCAGCTTGCCGATGCCTTTCAGGCTGGCTTCGTAGGCAATCACGCTGTGAGCGAAGCCCACGCCGAGGTTACGCAGCACAGTGGAGTCCGTCAGGTCACGCTGCCAACGGGAGATTGGCAATTTGCTGGCCAAATGCTGGAACAGCGCGTTGGCGATGCCGAGGTTGCCTTCGGAGTTTTCGAAGTCGATCGGGTTGACCTTGTGCGGCATGGTCGACGAGCCGATTTCGCCGGCGATGGTGCGCTGCTTGAAATAGCCCAGGGAGATGTAGCCCCAGATGTCGCGGTCGAAGTCGATCAGGATCGTGTTGTAACGGGCGATCGCGTCGAAAAGCTCGGCGATGTAATCGTGCGGCTCGATCTGCGTGGTGTAGGGGTTGAAGCCCAGACCCAGCTCGTCTTCGATGAAGGCGCGGGCGTTGGCTTCCCAGTCGATGTCCGGGTAGGCCGACAGGTGCGCGTTGTAGTTGCCGACGGCGCCGTTGATCTTGCCCAGCAGCGGCACGGCAGCGACTTGAGCGATCTGGCGTTCCAGGCGGTAAACGACGTTGGCCAGTTCCTTGCCCAGGGTGGTCGGCGAGGCTGGCTGACCGTGGGTGCGCGAGAGCATCGGCACGGCGGCGAAGCGGATCGCCAGCTCGCGGATCGACTCGGCGATTTCCCGCATCAACGGCAGCAGCACGGTGTCGCGGCCTTCGCGCAGCATCAGCGCGTGGGACAGGTTGTTGATGTCTTCGCTGGTGCAGGCGAAGTGGATGAACTCGCTGACCTTGGCCAGCTCCGGCAACTTGGCCGCCTGCTCCTTGAGCAGGTACTCGATGGCCTTGACGTCGTGGTTGGTGGTGCGCTCGATCTCTTTCACGCGCTCGGCATGCTCGAGAGCGAAATCGTTAGCCAGGGCATCGAGGAGGGAGTTGGCATCGGCGGAGAATGCCGGCACTTCAGGGATTTGCGGGTGAGCCGCCAGGCGTTGCAGCCAGCGTACTTCCACCAGGGCGCGGAAACGGATCAGGCCGTACTCGCTGAAAATCGGGCGCAGGGCCTGGGTTTTGCCGGCGTAGCGGCCATCTACAGGGGAAACCGCAGTGAGCGAAGAAAGCTGCATGGGGTGTTCTCGGACTGTCAGGCGACGAAAAGGGGCGCGTATCATACATGAAAATTCCGGTCAGCCGAGGCTGGCTGACCGTTATGACTCGCGCGATGTCAGGTTCGGAGCGGGCTGAATGGGGTTGGCCACTCAGCGGTGAAGCAACGGATACAGTTCTTTCAATAACTTGCGGCGGCTGATGACCAGTTGCCAGCGGTGGCCGCCCACTTGTCGCCAAAGGCGTGCGCAGCGAATACCGGCAAGTAACAGCGCGCGGATTTTCGAGGCATTGTTGGGTTGCTGCAGATTGCGCATGTCGCCGTGGACCTGAATCCGCTGACGCAAGGTGCTCAGGGTGTCCTGATACAGCGCGCCGCTGGCAGCAATGACGTTTTCGTGCGCGATACCGAAATGCTCGACCTGGGATTTGATCTGCGGCAGGCGCTTGCCGATGGTGTCGAGCATGTCCTCACGCTTGGACAGTTGACGTTCCAGGCCCAGCATCGCCAGGGCATAACGCAGGGGTTCCCGTTGCAGCGTGGCCGGATCGCGTTCCAGAGCGCTGGCGAGGGCGCGATAGCCCTCGTGCAGATTCAGGTCGTCGCCACCGAACACGTCCAGCGTGTATTTCGGGTCCATGACCAGCAGCGTGCCCATCAGGCAGCCAACAGCCGCTTCACCGGCCTGGCCGGTCTTGGCGATGCGATCGACCAGCACAGCGGCCTGAAAGACTCCGGCCAGGGCGACAAGTTGTTCCTGAATCGGGGTCATCAACGTGCATCCCTGGTGTGCCACGGCTCGGCGATTTCGATAACGCCGCCGCCGAGGCAGACCTCGCCGTCGTAAAACACCACGGACTGGCCCGGCGTCACGGCGCGTTGCGGTTCGTCGAAGGTGGCGCGATAGCCGGTCTCGGTACGTTCCAGGGTGCAGGTTTGGTCGCTCTGGCGGTAACGCACTTTGGCGGTCAGCTGGCGCGTGCTGCTGAGGTCGATCGGATTGACCCAGTAGATCTCCGACGCGAGCAGGGCGCGGGAGAACAGCCACGGGTGTTCGTTGCCCTGGCCGACGATCAGCTCGTTGTGCTCCAGATCCTTGACCAGCACGTACCACGGCTCATCGCCGGCGTCCTTCAGTCCGCCGATGCCCAGGCCCTGGCGCTGGCCGATGGTGTGGTACATCAGGCCGGCATGCCGACCGATGACCTCGCCCTCGGTGGTCTTGATTTCGCCGGGCTGCGCAGGCAGGTATTGCTTGAGGAAGTCGGTGAAACGACGCTCGCCGATGAAGCAAATGCCGGTCGAGTCCTTCTTCTTCGCGGTCGCCAGCTGGTATTTCTCGGCGATGGCACGCACCTCGGGCTTCTCCAGTTCACCGACCGGGAACAGGGTCTTGGCGATCTGCTCACCGCCGACGGCATGCAGGAAGTAGCTCTGGTCCTTGTTCGGGTCCAGGCCCTTGAGCAGTTCGGTGCGGCCGTCGATGTCGCGGCGGCGCACGTAGTGCCCGGTGGCAATCAGGTCAGCGCCGAGCATGAAGGCGTAGTCGAGAAAGGCTTTGAACTTGATCTCGCGGTTGCACAGGATGTCCGGGTTCGGCGTGCGCCCGGCTTTGTATTCTTCGAGGAAATGCTCGAAGACGTGATCCCAGTACTCGGCCGCGAAATTCACGGTGTGCAGTTTGATACCGATCTTGTCGCACACAGCCTGGGCGTCCGCGAGGTCGTCCATGGCGGTGCAGTATTCCGTTCCGTCGTCTTCTTCCCAGTTCTTCATGAACAGGCCTTCCACCTGGTACCCCTGCTCCATGAGCAGAAGGGCGGAGACCGAAGAATCCACGCCGCCGGACATGCCGACAATGACGCGCTTCTTTTCTGTATCGGAAAAGGCTGAATCAGACATAGGAATTCGATTGGGTAGCAGCAGGAAAGGGCGCGATTCTAGCAGGGAGTCGGCGCCAAGGCTAAAAGCTATTCAGTTGCACAGACGCATGGGATGAGTAGGACCTGCTTCAGCCGGGAAAGGGCCAGTCAGTCGCGTACAACGTCCAGAATGTGAATCGGGCCTGCCAGGTAGTCGTCGATGCAGCGCAATACCAGCTTGCTGCGCCAGCGCTCCGGTTGACGGGCGAGTTCGTCGCGGCTGAACCAGGGCGCGCCGACGATGCCGGTGTCCAGCGCACGTTCGGGGTGGTGCCGCGTTGCTTTGGCCGAAAAGCACACGCGCTGGTAGGTCACGCTATTCGATGGCGCTGTGTACAGGTAAATGCCGACGACGCCCGTCAGTTCGACGTCCCAGCCGGTTTCTTCCAGCGTTTCGCGGATGGCCGCTTCGCGCAACGTTTCATCAGGCTCCAAGTGACCGGCAGGCTGATTGAGCACGAGCTTGCCGTTTTTCAATTCTTCGACGAAAAGGAAACGGCCATCGTCTTCGATGACGGTTGCGACGGTGATGTGGGGGTGCCAGGTCATGGATAGCTCGGAGAATATAAATAAGGTTTCGGAGCATAGCCGCTACAGTGACCTGCCTCAAACCCGTCCTCTTGGCTACCGTTGGTCTTATCCAGCATTTGCTTTTCTTGCCAGGGAAAAATAGTGCTTAACTGAAAGATAAGGTTGTTGTATCAGTGCGCAAGTCCGCATTCATTGAGTGCCGGATAGGGTCGCCCGTTATAAATGGAGAAGTACATGAACACTATGGATGGTGATAAAGGCCGGTCGTGCGCTTGCCGGTATGTAGACGTTATTGAATGGCGACCTATCGTTTTTGGGGTGATACTTCTAATTGGATTAATGCAAAGAGGGTGGGCGGGGCCGCTTGAAGTGGGAGGCGAGCAGCGGGGCAATGCAGTAGCGTCGCCGGAGGTAATATTACAAGCCAAAGACCGCAGTCTTCAGAAACCTGAACCCGACCACGCCGGAGTAGGCAACAGCGCGCCATACATTCGAGATTTTTCCAAGCCCTATAATGAATATGTCTGGGTAACGGCTCATAACGGTTATCTGAATGACCTGGACGAACAGTTGGAGCGAGGTGTTCGCGGATTGATGTGGGACGTTCACCCCTTCAGGCTGGGGGCCTATCCCGACTACTGGACCGAGGCCTATTTGTGTCATGAAACCTTGGGCGGTTATGAGGAGAGTCCGTGCGCTCCTGCATCCAAAACAAGAAAACCATTCAAGGACGAACTGCAAAAAGTCATGCGGTTTCTTGATAAGGAAGAGAATAAATCCGCTGTCGTTACTATATTGCTGCAAGATCGAGTCGAACGCCGATTTATCGAAGAGGCCTTTGCCAGCGTGCCTGGTTTGTCGGACTACGTATTTGATGTAAGAGACTACATTCGCGATGATCATTGGCCAACGTTGCAGCAAATAATCGACAGTCACAAAAGGATCATCTTTTTCGTTGAGAACCTCAATGGTGAGTATCTGACGCCAGCCGGGCCCGTCTACCTGGCGAAGGGTTCGAATTTCAAGGTGGAGAATACCTATGATCTGGGGTCTACAACCTCTGATAACTGGGAGTGTGTTACTCGCTGGTCAGACATCCCGCTGACAACTCCTTACGCCTCGGAAGTCGGGTTTACATCGTGGCCCAGGCTTTTTACCCTGAATCAGTTCCACACGTTGTTTTCCTCCCCCGCCCATGCCGCCCAGATCGACAATAATTTAACGTGGATGGAACACCGGATTGACCGTGCGTGCGCGGTCGCAAATGAGAAACGGTTGATTCCCAACTTCCTCGCTCTGGATTACTCCCAAGTGGGTGATGCGGTCGCCTATGCCGGTGCATTGACCGAGGGCGGCGTCTACTTCTATGAGGATAACAACGGTGTCTCCGAGGCTCATCCAGATTCAACGCTTCACGCAGGTCCCACCAGTGCTTTGAACTCAGACGTCGTCTGCGTCTTGCCCACCAGTGTCGAGTGGGATATTCGCTTAAAAGCTGCAGGGTGCGAGAACGACGAAACACGATCCCTTGCACTTAGGGGTGTCAAGAAAGGCACCAGTATAAAAGTTTTCGATCAACCTAATGCGAGCAAGTCGGACGACTACACCGTCATCAACGTGTTGCGTGACATCGGGCTCAGCGAGCGAGTCGTGGTGGGCAGTTATGAGCGCTCTTACACAAACGCAGATGTAGAGGTGATCTATCACCCTCACAACGGACTTGACGGCAAGGTGTCACACATCATTATCGAGCCCGAGACAGGCAGCATCATGCCTAAAATAAAATTGGCTGACGACAGCGACAATGACGTTTGCTCTGTTCCGGTGGATGCGGCCATTTCATTTGAGTTGGGCGGAAATGGTGATGCTTATGGATGTTCAAACGATGATGCCCAGTCCTTTGTGCTGACGGGGGCTTTAGCCGGCAGCACTATCACGCTCTTTGGTACTAAAGATGTGTCCGAAACCTGTTCGCAGGGTTGCGTCAGATTATTTGTACGCAAGGACATGACCGCTCCCTTCAGCATTGCCAATCTGGACAGATTCGGTGCGAGCACGGAAAGTGCTGACGGATCGGTATTGGCTGTTCGATATGGGGGCGATCAGCAACTGGCGGGCAAGGTCTCTTATATGAAGGTGTCACTGGACAGCTTTACGGGCCAGGACGTCGTGCCAACAAGCGCGGAGGCCGATGGCTCTTTTGGTAGTTGGGGGACTAAAGCTCAGTGCCCGGTCGGCCGGTTTGCCTGGGGGTTCAGTTTGAAAATCGAAAAGAACCAGGGTAGCGGAGATAACACCGGGCTCAACTCAGTCAGAATGTTTTGTTCAGAAGACGCTCAGTCAAACCCGATCGAGAGTGCCGGGGGAAGTTGGGGGGACTGGAGCGCGACGTATAAGTGCACCCCTTCGAACGGGCCGCTCAAGGGTTTTGCCATGAGGACGCTGTGGCCCAGAGATCACAGCGACGAGGTGGTCGCAACCGACCTCATCGGCGTCTGCCAGGACGGTACCCGAATTGGCGGAGCCATGCCTGAAGACTGGGGAGTCTGGAGCAGCGATTTTATCTGTCCTGCGGATCTGTACGCCGCAGGGTTTATAACGCGGCTCGAGGGTTATCAGGGGGAGGGTGACGACACTGCCCTGAACGGCATGAGAATGTATTGTGCCCGCAGCTTTGACGAGGTGTTGCCCACAAAGCCGGTCATACAGCAAGTGACCCCTGGAACGTCTGTGATCTACTGGGACGATTCCGTAAACCAGGATGGCATCGCCGAGTTCGAGATATCGGGTGATGGCCGAGTGTTGGGAAGTACCCACACCAACTTCTATGAATTCAACACGCAAGGCATCAGTGAGGTGTCCGTCGTAGCGGTCGATTTCGATGGCAATCGTTCTGCGCCCTCATCCGTGGCGGTTCCGGCGTTCGATGCCACACCGCCCGCCACGCCGACAGGGCTGAAGGTCGTCAATCACCAGGACGGGTTGTTTGAAATAAGCTGGGATGAGATCGCGGGCTCCGCAAGCAGCCTGGCATATGAGATTTCCTACGATGGACAGGTGCAAGGGGTAACGCCCGAAACGTCGATAGCGATCGACCAAGCTGTAACACCGCTCAACTTCATGCTGGCCGTTCGTGCTCACAAGTTTAATGACACTTATTCGGCGCCCGTATCCCTGTTTATCGACAGGACCCCCCCTCAGTCACCTTCAGACTTGAGTTTCAGTGACCTGCAAAGCCACTCGTTGAAATTGAGTTGGGCCGCGTCGTCTGACGAGACGAAAATGAAGGGGTACGCGGTTTACAGGGATGGCAGCCTGTTGGCCGAGACAGCAGGCACGACATTCACTGTCGAGGGGTTGGAGATCGGTGTGAACTACACCTTCGCTGTCCAGGCCAGGGACGCCGCTGATAACCAGTCAGCTGTTGTTTCTGTGTTCGTTGATCGTGAAGCGCCGTCTACGCCCCGTGACATTGAATACAGCGATGTGACACCGACGTCGCTGAAACTTTCATGGCTTCCCTCACACGATAATGTGGGTGTCGTCGGGTATCGCATTGTGCGGGACGATGGCGCGACCTTCGATACCGAAACCCCCGACTACCACGACACCACGCTTAAACCCCTGACGACTTATCGTTACAGTGTGAGCGCTTACGACGCCAACCTTAACCCATCGCAGCCCACTATGCTTTTGGTGGATCGCGAACCACCGTCAGCGCCGTCCGGGGCCCGCTACAGCGAGGACACAGGCACCACGTTGCTTATCCAGTGGACCGCCTCCACCGATGATGTCGGCGTAACGGGTTACCACATCTACCGAGATGATCTGCCTGAGGCCATCGGTGAAACTGATCTGACGACGTTCACTGCATCGGGCCTGACCCCCGCAACGACCTACACCTTTCACCTGGAAGCGTTCGATGCCGCCGGCAATCAATCTGCCCGCGCCCTGCTGCTTGTTGATCGGGTTGCGCCAGTGCTTGCGCCGTTCTTTTATGCCTATGGCGCGAATGGTGCTGAAACAGACACGCCTCTGTTGAAGTGGGAGGATGCGACCGACGACACCGGCGTGGCCGGCTACCAACTATCGGTGGATGGAAACGTAGTACAAACCGCCAGCGAAAGACCCGTCAAGACCGCCGATCTGGGCCTCAGCACTGGCGAAAACCATACCTTTGGTCTTAGGGCCTATGATGCGGCGGGTAACCATTCAGCCCCTAAGGAGCTCGTGATGTATCACGGCCGCCCCTCGATGCCGATAGACTTAAAAGGCACGTTAATGCCAGGTGGTGGGGTCATCTTCGATTGGGACAGGGGTGATCCGTCAACCACCCGGTATTCAATCCAGACAGACGCAGGGGTTGAGACCGAGCAACCTGACGTTCGATTCCCCACATTGGTCAATGAGGCGCTTGACCCCCCTTCGGTCGCCGTGAAACTAGAGGCCATCAACAGCGAAGGCGCCAAATCGTTAAGTATTTTCTGCAAGAAAACGGATCCAGCCACGCCCACCTTTGACCGCTGTGAGCCCAGTGATTACACGAACACCAGGCATACGCTCAACGTGAAGCCTTCCCGGCCATAGCAATGCCAGGCCGTTTTGCCGGCCTCAGTGACCTGCAAAAAAAAGAAACCCGGCACGAGGCCGGGTTTCGTTTTGCATCCTTGCAGTACTGCGTAGCGCTTACCGTCTTACTTCAACGCATTGATCGCGTCATTCAGGGTCTTGCTTGGGCGCATGGCGTTGCTGGCCAGTTCCGGGGTAGGGAAGTAGTAGCCGCCGATGTCCAGTGGCTTGCCCTGCACGCTGTTCAGCTCGGCGACGATGGTCGCTTCGTTGTCAGCCAGGGTTTTTGCCAGCTCCGTGAACTTGGCTTGCAGCGCCGTATCGTCGGTCTGTGCCGCCAGAGCCTGAGCCCAGTAGGTGGCCAGGTAGAAGTGGCTGCCACGGTTGTCGATACCGCCGACCTTGCGCGATGGCGACTTGTTGTTGTCCAGGAACTGACCGGTGGCCTTGTCCAGAGCAGTAGCAAGTACCAGCGCTTTCGGGTTGTCGTAGACGTTGCCCAAGTGCTCGAGGGAAGCGGCCAGTGCCAGGAATTCGCCCAGGGAATCCCAGCGCAGGAAGTTCTCTTCGTTCAGCTGTTGAACGTGCTTCGGCGCCGAACCACCTGCGCCGGTTTCGAACAGACCACCGCCACTCATCAGCGGCACGATGGACAGCATCTTGGCGCTGGTGCCCAGCTCCATGATCGGGAACAGGTCGGTCAGGTAGTCGCGTAGCACGTTACCGGTCACCGAAATGGTGTCCTTGCCCGCGCGGATACGCTCCAGGGAAACCTTCATCGCGTCGACCGGCGACTGGATGCTGATGTCCAGGCCTGCCGTGTCGTGATCCTTCAGGTAGTGCTCGACCTTCTTGATCATCGCCGCATCGTGGGCGCGCTCAGGGTCCAGCCAGAAAATCGCCGGGGTGTTGCTCAGGCGCGAACGGTTGACGGCCAGTTTGACCCAGTCCTGAATCGGCGCATCCTTGGTCTGGCACATGCGCCAGATGTCGCCGGCTTCAACGTTCTGCTCCATCAAGACCTGACCTTTGTCGTCGGTCACGCGGACCACGCCATCGGTTTCGATCTGGAAGGTTTTGTTGTGAGAGCCGTACTCTTCGGCTTTCTGCGCCATCAGGCCAACGTTTGGCACGCTGCCCATGGTGGTCGGGTCGAAGGCGCCGTGTTTTTTGCAGTCTTCGATCACGGCTTGATAGATGGTTGCGTAGCAGCGATCCGGGATCACGGCCTTGGTGTCCTGCAGCACGCCGTCGTTGTTCCACATCTTGCCGGAATCACGAATCATCGCCGGCATCGAGGCGTCGACGATGACGTCGCTCGGCACGTGCAGGTTGGTGATGCCTTTGTCGGAATTGACCATCGCCAGGGCAGGGCGGGTCGCATAGACGGCTTTGACGTCCGCTTCGATCTGCGCTTGCTGGTCGGCGGGCAGGTCCTTGATGCGGGCGTACAGGTCGCCGATGCCGTTGTGCAGGTTGAAGCCGATTTCTTTCAGGACCTCAGCGTGCTTGCTCAGCGCTTCCTGATAGTACTCGGCGACGAACTCGCCAAACATGATCGGGTCCGAGACCTTCATCATGGTGGCTTTCAAATGCACGGAGAACAGCACGCCGAGCTTCTTGGCGTCTTCGATTTCACGGGCCACGAAAGCGCGCAGGGCTTTCTTGCTCATGACCGCGCAGTCGATGATCTCGCCCGCCAGTACTGACGTCTTGTCCTTCAGCACGGTGGTGCTGCCATCTTTGCCGATCAGCTCGATCTTCACGGCGCCAGCGGCTTCGATCAGCGAGGATTTTTCGCTGCCGTAGAAGTCGCCATTGTCCATGTGCGCCACGTGGGACTTGGAGTCCGCAGACCAGGCGCCCATTTTGTGCGGGTGCTTGCGCGCGTAGTTCTTGACGGAGAGCGGCGCCCGGCGATCAGAGTTACCTTCACGCAGCACCGGGTTCACGGCACTGCCTTTCACTTTGTCGTAGCCAGCCTGGGCAACCTTGTCGGCTTCGGTGACGACTTCATCCGGATAGTTCGGGATGTCGTAGCCCTTGGCTTGCAGTTCCTTGATCGCGGCCTTCAGTTGTGGAACCGAAGCGCTGATGTTCGGCAGCTTGATGATGTTGGCTTCCGGCGTGGTCGCCAGTTGGCCCAGCTCTGCCAGATCGTCGGACACCTTCTTGTCACCCAGGCGCTCGGGAAAGCTGGCGAGGATACGGGCTGCAAGCGAGATGTCGCGGGTTTCAACGGCGATGTCAGCGGAGGCGGTGAACGCTTCGATGATAGGCAGCAGTGAGTAGGTGGCGAGGGCTGGCGCTTCGTCAGTGAAGGTGTAGATGATCTTCGAGCGGTTGGACATATTCGGGATAACTCTCTTCTTTGCTGAGCGTACACAAAATTTCGAGATGCGCAGGGTAGGCACTTTCGCCCAAAGTATCGATGAGCCGAAAGTCGAGAATTTCGTCGCGTGATAGGGGGTGCATCAGTCGAGCGTCAAACGGTCGGACCCGGGTAGCGGTCCGGCCTGTCGAGGGCTGAAAGCCTGGGTTCAGGTGGTTCGGCCCCCAATGACCCAACGGTCACCGGCGCTGAGTATATCACTGCACCCGGCCATTACTACGGTACTCGTGTGACGGCTTTGCGGTGCCCGGGACGATTGCGCAGGTCTCGGGATGCGTGAGGATTCCCCGGGAAAACCGTGCAGCCCTTGCGCCACGGGGCCTGCGGCAACCTGTCGCAGTTAGCGGGTGTGAATCCGTCCCGACGCGTAACGAGGCGGATTTCGACTAAAGGAGCACCTGGGCCACAGTTGCGTTGGCTCGCTTCCCTATATAGATGCACGATAGATGCGCGCAACGGGGCAGCGAAGGCACAAAAAAAGCCGGCCAACCCTGATGGATTGACCGGCTTATCGAATCTCGCGCTTGAACGGTCCGGCTCAGGCGTGATTGTTGCGCTATGCCCGCTGTTCCTCGGGTTGCCTCTCGTGATGAGGGACGGCCTGATGGTTATCAGCGGAGATCTTCGCGCTGATTTTAACGGCGTGAAGACCTTTCGGTCCCTGGATGATTTCGAAATTTACCGGCTGTCCGGCCTTCAGGGTTTTATAGCCATCCATACTGATCGCCGAGTAGTGTGCAAACAGGTCCTCGGACTTGCCATCTTCGACGATGAAGCCATACCCCTTGGCGTTGTTAAACCACTTGACCTTACCGCTTAGCATAGTCACATCCCTCTGCAAAGGACTCCGATGGGAGTATCATCACCTCTCATCCGCCGGACCTAAAAAATTTTGGTTGACTGCGCGGACCCTTTTTACCCAATGTGGGTTCTATTGTTTGTAACACCGATTGGCCGATAGTCAAGGTCAAGCGGCGGTCCAGTTGAAAACCGGTATCACCGCCACCACTTATTTCAATCACGTCCTCTGTGAACCTTCTTTACCATGCATGCAATCAGCAAGATTCGACTAACATTCAATCAGGATGACCCGCATCCCCATGAGGACGATGCGTCGGGCACCGCTGTACAGGAAGCCAAGCCGATATTGCAGGTGCCGCCTATGTACAAGGTGGTTTTGTTCAACGATGACTACACCCCGATGGATTTCGTTGTCGAAGTGCTCGAGGTGTTTTTCAACCTGAATCGTGAGCTGGCGACCAAGGTCATGCTGGCCGTCCATACAGAGGGACGGGCCGTTTGCGGATTGTTTACCCGCGACATCGCCGAGACCAAGGCTATGCAGGTCAACCAGTACGCCAGGGAAAGCCAGCATCCGCTACTCTGTGAAATCGAGAAGGACGGTTAACGCCGGACACTTGGGTATGAGGTGAAGCTATGTTAAACCGTGAGCTCGAAGTCACCCTCAATCTGGCTTTCAAGGAGGCCCGCTCTAAACGTCATGAGTTCATGACCGTCGAGCACCTCCTGCTGGCCCTATTGGACAATGAGGCTGCCGCCACCGTACTGCGTGCCTGCGGCGCAAACCTCGACAAACTCAAACACGACCTCCAGGAGTTCATCGACTCCACCACGCCGCTGATCCCCGTGCATGACGAGGATCGCGAGACCCAACCTACACTCGGCTTCCAACGCGTTCTTCAGCGTGCGGTTTTCCATGTGCAGAGCTCCGGCAAGCGAGAAGTCACTGGCGCAAACGTGCTGGTGGCGATCTTCAGCGAGCAGGAAAGCCAGGCAGTGTTCCTGCTCAAGCAGCAGAGCGTTGCCCGTATCGATGTCGTCAATTATATCGCCCACGGTATTTCCAAAGTGCCGGGGCATGGCGATCAATCTGAAGGTGAGCAAGATATGCAGGATGACGAGGGCGGTGAGTCTTCTTCCTCAGGCAATCCTCTGGATGCCTATGCGAGCAACCTGAATGAGCTGGCCCGTCAAGGCCGCATCGATCCGCTGGTAGGGCGCGAGATGGAAGTCGAGCGCGTCGCCCAGATTCTCGCGCGGCGCCGCAAGAACAACCCGCTGCTGGTGGGCGAGGCCGGGGTGGGTAAAACCGCCATTGCCGAAGGCCTGGCCAAACGCATCGTCGACAATCAGGTGCCCGATCTGCTGGCCAACAGCGTCGTGTACTCCCTCGACCTGGGCGCACTGCTGGCCGGTACCAAATACCGTGGCGATTTCGAGAAGCGCTTCAAGGCGCTGCTCGGCGAGTTGAAGAAGCGTCCGCATGCGATCCTGTTCATCGACGAAATCCACACCATCATCGGTGCCGGCGCTGCCTCCGGTGGCGTGATGGATGCGTCCAACCTGCTCAAGCCGTTGCTGTCGTCGGGTGATATCCGTTGCATCGGTTCGACCACGTTTCAGGAATTCCGCGGCATCTTCGAAAAAGACCGTGCGCTGGCCCGTCGTTTCCAGAAGGTCGACGTCTCGGAGCCGTCTGTCGAAGACACTATCGGCATTCTGCGCGGTCTGAAGGGCCGTTTCGAACAGCATCACAATATCGAATACAGCGACGAAGCCCTGCGTGCCGCTGCCGAACTGGCATCGCGCTACATCAATGACCGTCACATGCCCGACAAGGCCATTGACGTGATTGACGAGGCGGGCGCCTATCAGCGGCTGCAACCGGTGGAAATGCGCGTCAAGCGCATTGAAGTGCCGCAGGTTGAAGACATCGTCGCGAAGATCGCGCGGATTCCGCCGAAGCACGTCAACAGCTCCGACAAGGAGTTGCTGCGTAACCTGGAGCGCGACCTGAAGCTGACCGTGTTTGGTCAAGACGCAGCCATCGACTCGCTGTCCACCGCGATCAAGTTGTCCCGTGCAGGCCTCAAGTCCCCGGACAAGCCTGTCGGTTCGTTCCTGTTCGCAGGTCCGACCGGTGTCGGCAAGACCGAGGCAGCGCGTCAGCTGGCCAAGGCTCTGGGTATCGAGCTGGTGCGTTTCGACATGTCCGAGTACATGGAGCGTCACACCGTATCGCGTCTGATCGGTGCGCCGCCGGGCTATGTCGGTTTTGATCAGGGCGGTCTGCTGACCGAAGCCGTCACCAAACAGCCGCATTGCGTGCTGCTGCTCGATGAAATCGAGAAGGCGCACCCTGAAGTCTTTAACCTGCTGCTGCAGGTGATGGACCACGGGACGCTCACCGACAACAACGGGCGCAAGGCGGACTTCCGCAATGTGATCGTGATCATGACCACCAACGCCGGTGCTGAAACGGCCGCGCGCGCTTCGATCGGTTTCACCCATCAGGATCACTCCTCTGATGCGATGGAAGTGATCAAGAAGAGCTTTACGCCGGAATTCCGCAACCGTCTGGATACCATCATTCAATTCGGTCGCCTCAGCCATGAGGTTATCAAGAACGTGGTGGACAAGTTCCTCACCGAGCTTCAGGCGCAATTGGAAGACAAGCGCGTATTGCTGGAGGTGACCGACGCGGTGAGGGATTATCTGGCCGAGGAGGGTTACGACGCAGCGATGGGTGCACGCCCGATGGCACGTCTGATCCAGGACAAGATCAAGCGTCCGCTGGCCGAGGAGATTCTGTTCGGCGAGTTGTCCGAGCATGGCGGTGTGGTACACATCGACATCAAGGACGGCGAGATCTCGTTCGATTACGAAACCACGGCTGAACTGGCCTGACGCTTCGGTTATTGCAACAAACCTGAAAGGCGCCGATTGGCGCCTTTTTTGTTGGGTGCGAACGTGCAGAACCCTGTAGGAGTGAGCTTGCTCGCGATTGCGATTTGTCTGAGACACATTAGGTGACTGACACGAAGCAATCGCGAGCAAGCTCGCTCCCACATCTTTTGCAACGTGCCGCGTTCTGACGGACCGAGTGAGCCGCTTTTTGCGGCTTGCCGTGAGCGGGTAGGGTGAATCTCGCGCACACAAAAACGCCCGGCATGAGCCGGGCGTTTTTGTTAAGACCTGTTAGCGGGCGCGGTAAGTGATGCGCCCTTTGCTCAAGTCGTAGGGCGTCAGCTCAACGCGGACCTTGTCGCCGGTAAGAATGCGGATGTAGTTCTTGCGCATCTTGCCGGAGATGTGCGCGGTTACGACGTGCCCATTTTCCAACTCCACACGGAACATGGTGTTGGGCAGGGTGTCGACGACAGTGCCTTCCATTTCGAAGCTGTCTTCTTTCGACATGCAGTAAAGCCCTCGGTATCCAATGAATGGCCCGGTGCAAACGGCAGCCAGGCAAAAGCGGGCTGCATTGTGCCCGAAAATTGAGGTTTAAGCCAAGGGCTTCAGTAAAGAGTGACCCATCTTTGATTGGTGAGCAGCTCGATGGGGCGATATTGGGTCTTGTAATTCATCTTTTTGCAGTTCTTTATCCAGTAGCCGAGGTACACGGCATGCAATTGCATGCGTGCGGCTTCGGCGATCTGCCAGAGAATCGCGTAACGCCCCAGGCTGCGGCGCTCTTCCGAGGGTTCGTAGAACGTGTAAACGGCCGAAAGCCCGTTGGGCAGCAGGTCGGTGACGGCCACGGCGAGTAGCCGGCCTTCCAGGCGAAATTCGTAAAACCGCGAGAACGGCAGGTCCCGTACCAGGAACGTGGAAAACTGGTCGCGACTTGGTGGGAACATATCGCCGTCCGCATGGCGCTGCTCGATGTAGCGCTGATACAGATCGAAGTACTCCTCACTGAAATGCGGCTTGGTGCTCGTCACTTCGAGGTCGGCGTTCCTTCTGAAAATACGTTTCTGCTGACGATCAGGCACGAACAGCCCGACCGGAATGCGCGCAGGCACGCAGGCGCTGCAGTTCTGGCAGTGCGGACGGTACAAATGATCGCCACTGCGGCGAAACCCCATGTCCGAGAGATCGGCATAGACCTGGACGTCCATCGGCTGGCTGGGGTCGAGAAACAGCGTGGTGGCTTGTTCCTCGGGCAGGTAGCTACAGGAGTGGGGTTGAGTGGCATAGAACTTCAGCCGCGCCAGCTCGGTCATGATCAACCCTCGAGAAAAACCTTGAGTTAAGAGTGTATGCCAGCCGACTCAAACTCGCCTAGGCAGCCAGTCGGCGCAAGTGCTCTTATCCAGATGTTCGCGCAGACAGTCGGCGAAGGTCTGCCGTGGAATCGACCGAGCGCCAAGGCTTAGCAGGTGCTCGGTCGGCATCTGGCAATCGATCAGGACAAGTCCCCACGTTTGCAAATGTTCGACCAGCGTCGCAAAGCCGACCTTTGAAGCGTTGTCGGCGCGGCTGAACATGGATTCGCCAAAGAACAACTGGCCCATGGCCAATCCATACAAGCCGCCCACCAAGGCGTCGCCCTCCCAGACCTCAACGCTATGGGCGAACCCACGCGCGTGCAGTTCGATGTAGGCCGCCTGCATGGAGTCGGTTATCCATGTGCCGTCTGCGTAGGCCCGAGGTTCGGCGCACGCTTGAATGACCGCCGGGAAGTCCTGATCGAACGTGACCCGATAACGCCCCTGGCGCAGCAACTTGCCCAGACTGCGCGACACATGCAGTTCATCCGGAAACAGCACGGTACGCGGGTCCGGCGACCACCACAGAATCGGCTGGCCCTGCTGATACCAGGGAAAACAGCCATGGCGGTACGCAGCGATCAGGCGATCGGCAGACAAATCGCCGCCGCCGGCCAACAGTCCGTTGGGCTCGCGCATGGCTTTTTCCAGCGCAGGAAAATCAAGGGTGTCGCGTTGTAACCAGGTCAGCATGGCATCCAGCCTTTACGAGAGGGGAGGGGAGTCAGCGCGGGTCGTCATTGCGAATTGCAACTCCGTGCTGCAAACGGGGTCACAAGCCGCCTGATCGAACCGGGATGTCGGACCGCTTGATTTCTTCATTCCAGCATGGCCTTTTGACAGTTCAAGGAACCAGTAGCTACGCGTCATAAGCCTTTGTCGGCAAAGAAAATGCGTGCCGCAATTGTCTGCGGCCGTCGAAGCTTGAAGATCGGCAAGCTCCGCGCCAGACTAACGTAGCGCGCGGCGCGCAAATCCGTACAATGCCGATGTTGTTTAACCTCATTTCAAGTCACCTGTCGAGCGTGCGTTATCGCAGTCGTGTTTTCCCCGGTGGTCATGCTGACCGTCGGACCGATATTCAGGCCGATGTTCGGGAAAGGCACTGCCATTTCGTCAAGGCAGTCGTACACAGTCAATCATCAGATGTTCGCGCTTGCGCGCAGGAATTGAAGCGTTTTGAAGAAATCCACCATAGCACCCACCCCCGTTCCGCTCTGGCGGCAGCACCTGCACTACCGGCTCAAGGAAGGTGCACTGATCGCGTTCGGCGCGCTGTGTCTGTATTTGATCATGGCGCTGCTGACCTACGATCAGGGCGATCCAGGCTGGAGCCACACAAGCAGCTCAAGCAATTCTGCCCAGGTTCAGAACGCCGCAGGCTTCGCCGGTGCTTACTCTGCCGACATCCTGTTCATGATCCTCGGCTACTTCGCCTACATCTTCCCGCTGTTGTTGGGGATCAAGGCCTATCAGGTTTTCCGCCATCGCCATGAGCCGTGGCAGTGGAGCGGCTGGCTGTTTTCCTGGCGCATGATCGGTCTGGTGTTTCTGGTGCTGGCCGGCGCTTCGCTGGCGCACTTGCACTTTCATTCGGCATCGGGCCTGCCGGGTTCTGCCGGTGGCGTGCTGGGCGAAGTGCTGGGCGATCTGGCCAAGCGCGCGCTGAATGTTCAGGGCAGCACGCTGCTGTTCATCGCCTTGTTTTTGTTCGGTCTGACCGTGTTCACCGATCTGTCCTGGTTCAAGGTCATGGACAACACCGGCAAGATCACCCTGGACCTGATCGAACTGTTCACGGGCTCGCTCAACCGCTGGTGGACCGCGCGCAACGAGCGCAAGCAGATGGTGGCTCAGCTGCGTGAAGTCGACATGCGTGTCGACGAAGTGGTCGCGCCGGTTGCCCCGGATCGACGGGAGCAGGCCAAAGCCAAGGAGCGCCTGATCGAGCGCGAACAGGCGTTGACCGAGCACATGGCCGCCCGCGAGAAGCACGTGCCCGCCGTCATTGCGCCGGCACCTCCACGGGCACCGGAGCCGAGCAAGCGCGTACAGAAAGAGAAACAGGCGCCGTTGTTCGTCGACAGCGCCGTGGAAGGCACCTTGCCGCCGATTTCGATCCTTGACCCGGCAGAGAAAAAGCAGCTCAACTATTCGCCTGAATCCCTGGCAGCGGTGGGTCATCTGCTGGAGATCAAGCTCAAGGAATTCGGCGTCGAAGTCACCGTGGACTCGATTCACCCCGGCCCGGTGATTACCCGTTACGAAATCCAGCCGGCTGCCGGCGTGAAAGTCAGCCGTATCTCGAACCTGGCGAAAGACCTGGCGCGCTCCCTGGCAGTGACCAGCGTCCGTGTGGTCGAGGTCATTCCCGGCAAGACCACCGTTGGTATCGAAATCCCCAACGAGGATCGTCAGATCGTGCGTTTCTCCGAGGTCCTGTCGACGCCGGAATACGACGACGCGAAATCACCGGTCACCCTGGCGCTGGGTCACGACATCGGCGGCAAGCCGGTCATTACCGACCTCGCCAAGATGCCGCACCTGCTGGTCGCCGGTACCACCGGTTCCGGTAAGTCGGTGGGCGTGAACGCGATGATCCTGTCGATCCTGTTCAAGTCCGGGCCGGAAGACGCCAAGCTGATCATGATCGACCCGAAAATGCTCGAGCTGTCGATCTACGAAGGCATCCCGCATTTGCTGTGCCCGGTGGTGACCGACATGAAAGACGCCGCCAACGCCCTGCGCTGGTCGGTGGCTGAAATGGAACGCCGCTACAAACTGATGGCCAAGATGGGCGTGCGTAACCTGTCGGGCTTCAACCAGAAAGTGCGCGAAGCGGAGGAGGCTGGCACGCCGCTGTCCGACCCGCTGTACCACCGCGAAAGCATTCACGACGAAGCGCCGCTGCTGACCAAGCTGCCGACCATCGTTGTGGTGGTGGACGAGTTCGCCGACATGATGATGATCGTCGGCAAGAAGGTCGAAGAACTCATCGCCCGTATCGCCCAGAAGGCCCGAGCAGCAGGCATCCACTTGATCCTCGCGACCCAGCGTCCGTCGGTGGACGTGATCACCGGCCTGATCAAGGCGAACATCCCGACGCGCATGGCGTTTCAGGTATCGAGCAAGATCGATTCCCGGACCATCATCGATCAGGGCGGCGCTGAACAACTGCTCGGGCACGGCGACATGCTCTACATGCCGCCGGGCACCAGCCTGCCGATTCGTGTGCACGGCGCGTTCGTATCGGACGAAGAGGTTCACCGCGTGGTCGAGGCGTGGAAGCTGCGCGGCACGCCGAACTACAACGATGACATCCTGGCCGGCGTCGAAGAGCCGGGCAGCGGCTTCGACGGTGGCGGTGGCGGCGGTGATGGCGAAGACAGCGAAAGCGATGCGCTGTACGACGAAGCCGTCAAGTTCGTGCTGGAAAGCCGTCGTGCGTCGATCTCTGCGGTGCAGCGCAAGCTGAAGATTGGCTACAACCGCGCCGCGCGGATGATCGAAACCATGGAAAACGCGGGCGTCGTGACGCCGATGAACACCAACGGCTCGCGCGAAGTGATTGCGCCAGCCCCTGTGCGTGACTGACACTTCCCGGTCACGCGTTACCGGGAGTCGCCACCGCGGCGGCGCCCGGCTTCAACCACACTCAAAGAGGAATCCCATGCGTCTTATCCGCATGCTGTTGGTATCTGCACTGGCTTTTTCCGCTGTCTCGGCCCACGCCGACAGCAAGGACGTGGCGCGCCTGACCCAACTGCTGGAAAATTCGAAAACCTTGAGCGGGCGTTTCTCCCAGCTCACCCTCGACGGTGGCGGCACCCAGTTGCAGGAAACCGCCGGCGAGATGACCTTGCAGCGCCCGGGCCTGTTCTACTGGCACACCGACCCGCCGCAGGAGCAAACGATGGTCTCCGACGGCAAGAAGGTTTCCCTGTGGGACCCTGACCTGGAGCAGGTCACCATCAAGACCCTCGACCAGCGTCTGACCCAGACCCCAGCACTGCTGCTGTCCGGCGATGTATCAAAAATCAGCGAAAGCTTCGACATCACTGCCAAGGAAGCGGGTGGCGTGATCGACTTCGTGCTCAAGCCTAAATCCAAGGACACGCTGTTCGACAGCCTGCGTCTGTCGTTTCGCAACGGCATGATCAACGACATGCAACTGATCGACAGCGTCGGCCAGCGCACCAATATCCTGTTCACCGGCGTCAAGGCCAACGAGCCTGTCGCGGCGAGCAAATTCCAGTTCCAGATCCCGAAAGGCGCTGACGTCATTCAGGAATAAAAGGGGTTCGCCTGTTTCATGGACCTGTTCAGCACTGAACCGATCGCGCAACCGTTGGCCGCCCGCCTGCGAGCGACCAATCTGGACGAGTACGTCGGCCAGCAGCACCTGCTCGCCCACGGCAAGCCACTGCGTGAAGCGCTGGAGCAGGGCGCGCTGCATTCGATGATTTTCTGGGGACCGCCCGGCGTGGGCAAAACCACGCTGGCGCGGTTGCTGGCGAAAGTCTCCGACGCGCATTTTGAGACGGTGTCGGCGGTGCTAGCGGGGGTCAAAGAGATTCGGCAGGCCGTAGAGATCGCCAAGCAACAGGCGGGTCAGTACGGCCGCCGGACCATTCTGTTCGTCGACGAAGTGCACCGCTTCAACAAGTCGCAGCAGGATGCGTTTCTGCCCTATGTGGAAGACGGCACGCTGATCTTCATCGGCGCCACCACTGAAAACCCGTCATTCGAACTGAATAACGCGCTGCTCTCCCGCGCCCGGGTCTATGTGCTCAAGAGCCTGGACGAAGGGGCGTTGCGTCAGTTGGTCAACCGCGCGCTGACCGAAGAGCGCGGGCTGGGCAATCGGCATCTGACGCTGGGCGACGAGGCGTTCACGACGCTTCTGGCGGCAGCGGATGGCGACGGCCGGCGGATGCTCAATCTGCTGGAAAACGCCTCGGACCTGGCCGAAGACGGCAGCGAAATCGATCCCGAATTGCTGCAAAGCCTGCTCGGTGACAGCCGTCGCCGTTTCGACAAGGGCGGCGAAGCCTTCTACGACCAGATTTCCGCGCTGCACAAATCCATTCGCGGCTCCAACCCCGATGCCGCGTTGTACTGGTTCGCGCGGATGATCGACGGCGGCTGCGATCCGCTGTATCTGGCGCGGCGCGTGGTGCGCATGGCCAGCGAAGACATCGGTAACGCCGATCCGCGCGCCTTGCCGCTGTGCATGTCGGCGTGGGATGTGCAGGAACGCCTCGGCAGTCCGGAAGGCGAACTGGCCGTGGCCCAGGCCATTGTGTATCTGGCCTGTGCGCCGAAGAGCAACGCCGTGTACATGGGTTTCAAAATGGCCATGCGCGAGGCCACCGAGCACGGTTCGCTGGAAGTGCCGCTGCACCTGCGCAACGCGCCGACCAAGCTGATGAAACAGCTCGGCTACGGCGAAGAGTACCGCTACGCCCATGATGAGCCGGATGCCTACGCGGCCGGTGAAGACTACTTCCCCGACGAACTCGAACCGCGTCAGTATTATCAGCCGGTTCCCCGAGGCCTTGAGCTGAAGATCGGCGAAAAACTCAAACACCTGTCGGCGCTCGACCGCGCCAGCCCTCGTCAACGGAGAAAATAGTGATTCAGTTGATTCTTGCCGTGTCCGCCGGTGGCGTGGCTGGTACATTACTGCGTTTCGCGACGGCTAACGTGGTCGCTGCGAACTGGCCGCGCTATTTCTACACAGCAACGCTCGCCGTGAATCTGGTGGGCTGCCTGCTGATCGGTTTGCTCTACGGGCTGTTTCTGATCCGCCCGGAAGTCCCGATCGAAGTGCGCGCCGGATTGATGGTGGGAGTCCTTGGAGGCTTGACGACCTTTTCGTCTTTCTCACTGGACACGATTCGCCTGCTTGAAAGCGGCCAGGCTCCCCTGGCCATTGGTTACGCCCTCATCAGCGTACTGGGCGGGCTGCTCGCGACATGGGCCGGCCTGTCTTTGACCCGAATTTAATATACGAGAGACCGATATGCTCGACTCCAAACTGCTGCGTACTCAACTTCAGGACGTAGCGGATCGCCTGGCTTCCCGTGGCTACACACTGGACGTGGCCCGCATCGAAGCGCTGGAAGCCCAGCGCAAGACGGTGCAGACCCGCACCGAACAGCTTCAGGCCGAGCGTAACGCCCGTTCCAAATCCATCGGCCAGGCCAAGCAGCGCGGCGAAGACATCGCGCCGCTGATGGCTGACATCGATCGCATGGCCGAAGAGCTGAGCACCGGCAAGAAAGAGCTGGACGCCATCCAGTCCGAGCTCGACGCCATGGCCCTGAGCATGCCGAACCTGCCCCACGAATCGGTGCCGGTGGGCGCTGATGAAGAAGAGAACGTCGAAGTGCGCACATGGGGCACGCCGGCGTCGTTCGATTTCGCGGTTCAGGACCACGTTGCCCTGGGCGAGAAGTTCGGCTGGCTGGATTTCGAAACCGCCGCCAAGCTCTCCGGCGCCCGTTTCGCGTTGTTGCGTGGCCCGATTGCGCGCCTGCACCGTGCGCTGGCGCAATTCATGATCACGCTGCACATCAACGAGCATGGTTACGAAGAGACCTACACGCCGTATCTGGTCCAGGCGCCTGCGTTGCAGGGCACCGGGCAGCTGCCGAAATTCGAAGAAGACCTGTTCAAGATCTCCCGCGAAGGCGAGGCCGATCTGTACCTGATCCCGACCGCCGAAGTGTCGCTGACCAACATCGTCTCCGGGGAAATCATCGACGCCAAGCAGCTGCCGTTGAAGTTCGTCGCCCACACCCCGTGCTTCCGCAGCGAAGCCGGCGCGTCGGGCCGTGATACCCGCGGCATGATCCGTCAGCACCAGTTCGACAAGGTTGAGATGGTGCAGATCGTCGAGCCGGAAAAATCCATGGAAGCGCTTGAGAGCCTTACCGGTCACGCCGAGCGCGTTCTGCAACTGCTCGAATTGCCGTATCGCGTACTGGCGCTGTGCACCGGCGACATGGGTTTCAGCGCAGTGAAAACCTACGACCTGGAAGTGTGGATTCCGAGTCAGGACAAATACCGTGAAATCTCGTCGTGCTCCAACTGCGGCGATTTCCAGGCGCGTCGCATGCAGGCGCGCTGGCGCAACCCGGAAACCGGCAAGCCGGAACTGGTTCACACGCTGAACGGTTCGGGTCTCGCGGTGGGTCGTACGCTGGTGGCGGTGCTGGAAAACTACCAGCAGGCCGACGGCTCGATCCGCGTGCCGGATGTCCTCAAGCCCTGGATGGGCGGCATCGAGGTGATCGGCTAAATGGAATTTCTGCCGCTGTTCCATAACCTTCGTGGCGCTCGGGTGCTGGTGGTGGGCGGCGGCGAGATTGCCTTGCGCAAGTCTCGCCTGCTGGCCGACTCCGGGGCGGTGCTGCGCGTGGTTGCCCCCGAGATCGGAGCGGAGGTGCGCGAGCTGATCGAGCGCAGCGGCGGCGAAGAGATTCTGCGCGGCTACACCGAGTCGGACCTCAACGGTTGCGTGCTGATCATTGCCGCCACAGACGATGAGCCACTCAATGCGCAGGTGTCGGCCGATGCCCGCCAGCGCGGTGTGCCGGTCAACGTGGTGGATGCGCCTGCGCTGTGCAGCGTGATCTTCCCGGCCATCGTCGATCGGTCGCCGCTGGTGATTGCGGTGTCCAGCGGTGGCGATGCGCCGGTGCTGGCACGGCTGATCCGCGCCAAGCTGGAAACCTGGATTCCACCGACTTACGGGCATCTGGCCGGTCTGGCCGCGCGCTTTCGCCATCAGGTGAAAGGGCTGTTTCCCAACGTTCAGCAGCGCCGGGCGTTCTGGGAGGATGTATTTCAGGGACCCATCGCTGACCGGCAACTGGCCGGGCAGGGCGCCGAAGCAGAGCGGCTGTTGCAGGCAAAGATTGACGGCGATGCGCCGGCTACGACCGGTGAGGTGTACCTCGTGGGCGCCGGCCCGGGTGATCCTGATCTGCTGACCTTCCGCGCGCTGCGTTTGATGCAGCAGGCGGATGTGGTGCTGTACGACCGCCTGGTAGCACCGGCGATTCTGGATCTGTGCCGCCGCGACGCTGACCGCGTCTACGTAGGCAAGCAGCGCGCCGATCACGCCTTGCCCCAGGATCAGATCAACCAGCAACTGGTGGATCTGGCCAAGCAGGGCAAACGCGTGGTGCGACTGAAGGGCGGTGATCCGTTCATCTTCGGCCGTGGCGGTGAAGAGATCGAAGAACTGGCGGCCCACGGCATTCCCTTCCAGGTCGTGCCGGGCATCACGGCGGCCAGTGGTTGCGCGGCCTATGCCGGTATCCCGCTGACCCACCGCGATCACGCGCAGTCCGTGCGTTTCGTGACCGGTCATCTGAAGAACGGCTCTACCGATCTGCCATGGAAAGACCTGGTCTCACCATCCCAGACCTTGGTGCTCTACATGGGCCTGATCGGGCTGCCGGTCATTTGCGAACAGTTGATCAAGCACGGCCGCTCGGCCGTAACCCCCGCGGCGCTGATTCAGCAGGGCACCACAGTCAACCAGCGCGTCTTCACCGGCACGCTGGCCAATCTGCCGCAACTGGTCGCGGAGCATGAGGTTCATGCGCCGACCCTGGTGATTGTGGGCGAAGTGGTGAAGTTGCGGGAAAAACTGGCGTGGTTCGAAGGGGCGCAGGCGAGCGTTTGATCACGACATGCGCCTGCCTGGCTTCGCGAGAGCTACACAATTCTTGTGGGAGTGAGCTTGCTCACGAAGACTGCCTTCCAGCCGCTGAAAATTTTGCGGATGCACTGGCCTATTCGCGAGCAAGCTCACTCCTACAGTTCATCGGTCAACCGCCACATCTGCGGCTTCGTCACGCTTGATGAAGCGTTACTAGCGCGGCGCCCTTTCCCGTTGCAAACACCGTCCCTGTGGGAGTGAGCTTGCTCACGAAGACTGCCTTCCAGCCGCTGAAAATTTTGCGGACGCACTGGCCTATTCGCGAGCAAGCTCGCTCCCACAATGATCATGCACCGGGTGATGGGTTTCAGGTCTTTAACTGAAACCCATCAGTCGTTGTGCAAGATCCCTTTTCCGCTCAAACGCCCGCGATCATGCTCGCCGCTAAAGTCCTGCAGCGGGCCTTTTGGCACGATGCCGGTCGGGTTGATGGTGGCGTGGCTTGCGTAGTAGTGATGCTTGATGTGCACGAAATCCACTGTCTCGGCCACGCCTGGCAGCTGGTACAGCTCGCGCACCCAGTTGCTCAGGTTCGGGTAATCGGCAATGCGCCGCAGGTTGCACTTGAAGTGCCCGTGATACACCGCGTCAAAGCGAATCAGCGTGGTGAACAGGCGCACGTCCGCTTCGGTCAGGTATTCACCCGCCAGGTAGCGTTTCTCGCTGAGCAGGCTTTCCAGCGCATCAAGCTCGGCGAACACTTCGTCGAAGGCCTCTTCGTACGCACCTTGTGACGTGGCGAAACCGGCGCGGTAAACACCGTTGTTCACGGCCGGATAGATTCGGTCGTTCAGCCGGTCGATCTCGTTGCGCAGCGGCTCTGGATAGAGATCCAGATGATTGCCGGTCAAATCGTCGAACGCCGAATTGAACATCCGGATGATTTCCGATGATTCATTGCTGACGATGCGATTCAGTTGTTTGTCCCACAGCACCGGCACGGTCACCCGACCGGTGTAATCGGCGGTGTCGGCCAGGTAGCGCTGATACATGAACGTATGGCCATCCAGCGCGTCGCCGGTAGACCCTTTCTGCTTGTCGAACGTCCAGCCGTTCTCGCGCATCAGCCAACTGACCACGGAGACGTCGATCAGACCTTCCAGGCCCTTGAGCTTACGGACGATCAGCGTCCGATGGGCCCACGGGCAGGCAAGGGAAACGTACAAATGGTAGCGACCGGCTTCCGCCTTGAAGCCGCCTTCACCGGACGGGCCGGGCCGACCATCGCTGGTAACCCAGTTCCGGCGCTTGGCTTGCTCGCGCTGAAAAGCGCCGTCTTTGCTGCTTTCGTACCACTGGTCTTGCCAGCGTCCTTCAACGAGAAGGCCCATGTCTGACTCCAAAGTGAGCTGTACCGAAGTACGTTGGATATCAGTCTAAAGGCAATCGTTCGAACGAATAACGCAAAGACTGGGGGGTAGCTATCGGCTAAATCGATCTGTTTCGGTTCGCCCAATACTGCTCGGCCTGCGCGAAGGCTTCAGTTCGCGGCATCCCGAGGCCCCGCAGTGCCAGCGCCATGGTGGCGATCAGGGCCAGTTGCGGGTAACTGTCCTCGATGTCGCCTTTCCAGATCGCGAGCAGATGCTGCGGATCGAGGGTGGCCGGCTTCACGTGGCGACGGTCCGACAACGCCGGCCATTCCTCGTCCCACGGCTGACCGTCAGTCGTGCCATACAAGTGGCTGATGGTGTCGGGATTGATCTCGACTTCACCGCCGTCGCCCTTGATCACGATGGCGTGGTCGCCGAGCAGGCTGCTGGCGTCGCGATGCACGCCCTGATAGCCCGGATGGAAAATACTCTGCAGCCCGCAGCGGGCACCCAGCGGATTGAGGATGCGCGCCAGGGAATGGATCGGCGAGCGCAGACCCAGCGTGTTGCGCAGATCGATCATGCGCTGCAGCTGGGGCGCCCAGTCGCCGAGGGGGAAGAACGCAATGTTCTGCCGCTCCAGCGCTTCACCCACCGCCTGCCAGTTGCGGCACAGCGGAATGCCCAACAGCTCCAGCAACTGCTCGCTGTACAGGCGGCCGGCGGTGTGGGCGCCGCCGCCGTGCATCAATACGCGCACGCCGTTCTGTGCCAGGCACTTGGCGGCCAGCAGGTACCACGGCAGATGACGCTTTTTGCCGGCATACGTGGGCCAGTCGATATCGACCTTCAGTTCCGGCGCATGCAGCCGCTCGCGCACCGCTTCGGTGAAACCCGCGAGCTCATCCGGGCTTTCTTCCTTGTGTCGAAGCAACATCAGGAACGCGCCGAGTTGGGTGTCTTCGACTTTTTCATCGAGCACCATGCCCATGGCTTCCCGGGCTTCGGCGCGGGTCATGTTGCGCGCACCACGCTTGCCCTTGCCGAGAATACGAACGAAGGGCGCGAACGGATGCTCGGCAGGGGTTTCGATGACGAGGGGAGTGAAGTCGGTCATAGGCAATTGGTCGGCTTGGGCAGGCCCGCCAGCTTGGCGGCAAGTTTGGCGGGAGTGCCGTTGAACAGACGATTCAGGTGCAAGCTGTTGCCCTTGTCGGCGCCCAGTTTCAGCGCGGTGTACTTGACCAGCGGCCGCGTGGCCGGGGACAGCTGAAACTCCGCGTAGAACGCACGCAGCAATTCGAGGATTTCCCAGTGATCGGGAGTAAGGGCGATGTCTTCTTCAAGGGCCAGGGCTTCGGCGACTTCATTGGACCAGTCGTGGAGGTCCTCAAGATAGCCGTCTTTGTCCAGCGCGATGCTGTGCCCGTCGACGATGAGCTGTTTCATAGCCACGTATTGACCTTGTCGTATTGCACCGAGAGCACGACGAAGCCGGCGTAGTCGACGCCTTGGGCCCAGTCAGGCAGCGCGATGTTTCGAGCGGTGGCGTCTTCATCGAGCACGAACAGTTTCAGGCTGCCCGTTTTCGCGCTCAGTGCCTCGGCGCTAGTGGTGTCTTCGCGCAATGCATAGGTTGCGTCGCCGCACAAAAGGATCGCGTCTTGACTGCCGAGCACGCGCAGGCAACTGCTCAGGCGCGAATCGGTAAAAGGGGAGTGAGAGAGTACGTGCAGGGTAGCCATCAGATTGTGATCACCTGGTCGTAACGGTCAATGAGCCCAGCGATTTGCGGGTCATCCAGTACCTGAAGGGGTTCGACGCTCAAGCCGGTTGGCTGCATCCCACGCTGATTCAGGCTGGTGCCGCAGGCGAACAGGTCTTCCACACCGAACATCGACAACGCTTGCAGGTTGGCGGTCAGGTCTTTCTGCTGCACCTGGCTGGGATTCTGCGCCGTCGCCAGCTGAAACACGCCGTCGTCCATGAACAGCAGGGCGACCGGCAGATCGAACGCGCCGCCGGCCAGGGCAATGTCCAGTGCCTCGCGGGCATCCGGACCAGACCATGGCCCCTGACGGCTGATGATCAGTAATGACTTCGCCACGTCACGGCCCTCCGAAACACATCAAACGGTCGGCCGCCTGGACCGCGTCGTGCAACTGACCCAGCCCCGACAATTCCCACGGTGCAGCAAGGTTCGCCGCAGGTCGCGAATAGCGTTCCGCTTCTTCGGCATTCAATACGCCTCGGCGCAGGGCCGCTGCGATGCAGACCACGCCATCAAGCTGGTGGGTGGTGACGAAATCACGCCATTGCCCGGCAGTGTCCGACTCGTCCTGAGGCGACACGACATTGCCGGACGCGCTGTGTACGCCGTCCTGATAAAAGAACAGGCGGACGATTTCATGGCCCTGCGCCAATGCGGCTTTGGCGAACAGCAGCGCACGCCGTGAGGAGGGCGCGTGGGCGGGTGAATGCAGGGCGATGGCGAACTTCATGGGCGGCTCGGTGGGGGCGCTGGCAAGGAACATGAGCGCAATGATAAAGAATTCATGAACGCCGGACAGCAAAAAGCCCGCCGAAGCGGGCTTTTTGTTTAAGCGGGCAAACTGATCAGTCTTTGCTGCCCATGATGCCGAAGATCTGCAACAGGCTGATGAACAGGTTGTAGATCGATACATACAGGCTGATGGTCGCCATGATGTAGTTGCGCTCACCGCCGTGGATGATCGCGCTGGTCTGGAACAGAATGCAGACCGAAGAGAACAGTACGAAGCCGGCGCTGATCGCCAGTTGCAGGCCGCTGATCTGGAAGAACATGCTCGCCACCACCGCCCCGAGCAACACGAAGAAGCCTGCGGTGATGAAGCCGCCAAGGAAGCTCATGTCCTTGCGGGTGATCAGCACGTAGGCCGACAGACCGCCGAAGACCAGCGCCGTCATCGCGAACGCGGAAGCAACGACTTCAGCGCCGCCCTGCATGCCGATGTAACGGTTGAGGATCGGGCCGAGGATGAAACCCATGAAGCCCGTCAGCGCGAACGCCGAGACCAGACCCCATGCCGAATCGCGCAATTTGTTGGTGAGGAAGAACAGACCGTAGAAGCCGATCAGCACGACGAAGACGTTCGGGTAACGCACGTTCATCTGTTGTGCAACGAACGCCATGATGCCGCTGAAGGCGAGGGTGAGGGCCAGAAGGCCGTAAGTGTTGCGCAGGACGCGGCTAACCTCTAGCTGCTCGACCTGCACGCGGTTGTTGACTGCGTAATCCTGTTCGCGCATGGCGCTACTCCTGATGGTGAAAACGAAGGGTTTGAAACCTCAAGTTGCAAAGATCATAACAGAGGCGAGGCAGCGCGCTAGCCGGAGAGTTTGACAGCTTGTTTCATTACGGTATTATGGCGCCCGCAAAGCGACGGAGGGGTGAAAAACTTCCGACGCCAGATGCTTCGGGGAATTGGCAGAGTGGTTGAATGCACCGGTCTTGAAAACCGGCGAACGTTAATAGCGTTTCTAGGGTTCGAATCCCTAGTTCCCCGCCAAACACAGTAAAAAGCCCTGCTCATGCAGGGCTTTTTCGTTTTCGGGGTCTGGTTTTTGCTCGGCTGCTTTTGATCGTAATCTATCGGATCATCCAGCCCGCGCTGCCCAAAGTTAGCAGATGCTAATCATGTGGCTGATAGCAGACCGTCATTTACTGTATGCTAACCCGAAGCGATGATTGGACATGGACATTAACAAGCTTAGAGCTGACGCCCTGAAAGCCCTGATGGCCGGGGCCTCCCAGAAAGATTTCGCCAATCGGCACGGCCTTGATGCGTCGTATCTGTCCCAGATTCTTAACGGGCACAGAAATCTCGGCGAGAAAGCTGCTGCGAATTTGGAAGAGAAGATCGGCCTTCCTTCGGGAAGCCTGGTCAGCCCTGCTGCGTCCGAGACTTCTGCGACAGCGGTGAAGGCCGGGCTTTCGGCACTGGAACAGCTCAAGCAGTCCCTCGCCAAGGTGAAAGGCTTTTCAAATGAGGCGCGGGACCGGATTGTGGCGGCGGCTGCCGACCCGGATGACCAGAGCACAGACGTGCTTCCGGCCAATTACGCCGCGCTTCGTCCTACCCATGAAGAGATTGTGATTCGCCAGTACGACATACGTGCAGCGATGGGTCACGGACAGGTGCCGCCTGATTACAATGAGGTAGTGCGCAACTTGGTTGTCAGAGAGGAGATTCTTCGCGAGAAAGGTGTGACCTACACCTCGAAGACAGCCCTGGCCATGATCAGTGGCTGGGGTCAGAGCATGGAAGGAACCATCAACGATAAAGACTTGGTGATCGTCGACAAAGGCGTGCAGGACTTCATCGGTGAGGGCATCTACGTACTGACCTGGCATCAAGAGCTGTACATCAAGCGCGTGATGCGACTGGACGAAGAGAATTACAGGCTTATTTCAGACAATCAGCATTATGAGAACCAGACGGCAAGGATCGACGATGTGACGATCCATGCGAAGGTGTTATTGATCTGGAACGCAAGGAAGGCCTAGTTGCGCTGGCCGATCTGGCCGACTAGTGGCCGGCACAGGCGGTTTTTTGAAGGTGCAGACGCCCGCGAATCAAGCGGGCTTTTTTGTGCACTCAGAAAGGCGCGGCTTCCTCCAGTGCTTCGAATTCGTCCCGCACTTGAACGCGGGGATCGTCATCTGACGGCGCCTCCCACTTCAGCGTGACCGAACTGTCTTCATCATTGAAAACCATCTCTATCCCATCTACTTCCGCAATAGCCCCCATCACTTCGTCCCACTCTCGCTCGCCGTCGGTCTCCAGCTTATGGATCGTGACCCACATCTGATCCTGAGCGATGGGGTGGTTGATCATGCTCGCGACCCTTAGGTTCAGGCGCTCAAGGCCGGACATGGGCTCGCGCTCTTGAGGCTTGTTCTTCTCTGGCTGGGACATCAGTTTCTCCTTGATTACTGTGTATACGTACAGCTTTCGCAAGCATAACGGCAGTCAGCTGTTTGCAAAACCCCTGTCAGAAATATCGATCTGCTTCGAGCGACCAGCACCCATTCCAAGCGCGTAAATAATTTAGCGTTAGCTATTGACGCTGCATTTAGCGTTTGCTAACTTACATCCATCGCAGCGACATAGCGCAGCGGTACATGACTGGTGAAGCCGCCAGATAGCCAGGGACCAGCGAAGTGGTCTCCCAGCCCCGACAAGGGACCGACTGGATCAAAGCTCTTTAGCAGGACGGAATCACCGATTTCACTGGCTGGCCTTGGTAGCAGGGCCAGACGGGAAATCAACGAAGAAAGAGAGGGCAGTCAGGCGGGTGCACTAACACCCACAGGGATCGCCAGATCGCAGGTTGTACCTGCAAACCAGCCGAGGCCCTTACTCTCCGCGCGAGCGGGGCGGAGCCTGGCAGAATCCAAAAGGCTTCGCAGAATGTTGAAAGATTGCAGATGTGGAAAGTGCAAAAGACTTCTCGCCCGTATCGGTGAGATGACGGAGCTCCAGATCAAGTGTGCCCGGTGCGGGACGTTGAATCATGTGAGGGCCACGTGCCCCGAGCTATCGCCTTTGAGCGACATGAATGCGGAATTCTCCGCTAAAAATCATTCGACTCAAGGTAATCAAAATGTCCAATAGCAGCTCAGTAATCGCCCAGCTCAAAAACATTCCTCTGGTAGGAATCAACCTGGGCTCGGTCGCCAATGCTGGCCAGATCCTTCCAGGTTCGGCCGGCACTCATTATCAATGGCCCACTCGGGACACCATCACTCACTGGGTGAAGAACCTCGGTGTGCGCCTTATCCGTTTTCCGTTCGAACTGCAGCGCGCCATTGAGCTGTCGACAATTGACGGTCTGCCAGGTCAAGGCGCGAACTTGAAGCAGGAGTTCGTGGACAAGTGGAAGGAAATGCTGAAGGCGATCAGCGATGACTCTAACGGTGAAGCCAGGATCATTCCCGATCCGCATCACTACATGCGCCTGCATCGCTACCAGACCGATGCGAATGGCCAACTGACCGGTCAGCTTTACCCAAGTAAAGAGGCGGGCAATCAAGACGGCTGGAAAATTACGGAGCAGGTTCTGATCCAGGAGGGTAACTCCGTCGGTGGTGGCTCTTGGAGTGCGGTCCACTTGGCGAACTTCCACCAGAAGTTGGTTGTTGCATGCGACGACCCCATGGTTCTTGGTTGGGGGCTCGGCAACGAACCCTACGCGAGTAACAGTGCTGGCGCGAAAGATAACATCACAGCGCCTGCGTTGGAGACGCTCTACATCAACACGATGAATACCGTGCTGAAGGCCCTGCGCAATAGCTCCAAAAAGCCAGTCTTCATCTGCGGCCTGCAATTCGCGAGTGCCAAGGAATGGGCGGGTGTCTCGGCGAATCTACAGTCGAAGATTGTGGATCCGGCGAATTCTATCGTGTGGGAAGCGCACGCCTATGCTGACGTCGATGGCGGATCGAGCGGTGCCTACAACGGCGACAACACCCAAATTTCGCCAACGGCGCTGCGCGACCAAATCGTGGGTCCGTTTCTGACTTACGCCAAAGCCAACAAGATGGCAGCATTCATCGGCGAGACTGGCATTCCACCAACGGACGCTGGCCGTACCGCGCTGAAGAATTTGCTCGACAAAGCCAAGGCTGAGAAAATCCCCGTCACCCTATGGGTCGCGGGTCCGGGCACTGACGGCGAGAAGATGAGCCTTGAAGCGAGTAACCAAGCGGCAACGGTTACGATGGTGAAGCCATACTTCGCTGAGCGCATCACTCAGTGGGGTTATGCACAAGCGTAGGTCTGGCTAGCAGAGCCTGAGCCTCCCATTCCGGGAGGCTCTCCTTCCCATTCTTCCAGTGACCGCGTGTGTGAACACCCGATCCGGAACGCTATATAACAGCACACGCGCTGCTCCGACGGGCAGCCTGAACGACATGCACTTATTCAGAGCCTCGGCATTCACCGAGGCTTTTTCGTATTTAGCCCTGCCACGCCTATCGCTCTAAGCCAGGCGTGCTGCGGGGCTGCCCCATTCCCCGAGCCCGAGAGGGCGGACTGTCGGAGGTCGACGAAGATGTCGGAAAAAACACCTGACTTCTGGGCCCACGTCTGGCTGATCATCACGACGCCGCTCTGGCAAGGAGCGATCATGGCCGCAACCATTTCTCTATTGCGCGTGGTCTATGAAGGCAAAGAAGCCAACAAATGGCGCGTTGTGCTTGAGGCGCTGATCTGTGGTGCATTGAGCCTGTCAGCCAGCAGCGTCATCGAATGGATGGCCTGGCCGTCGAGCCTGTCCGTTGCCGCCGGCGGCACCATCGGGTTCATCGGCGTGACGGCGATCCGCGAGCTGATCATCCGGTTCCTCGGACGCAAGGCGGATTCGTTATGAGCCTCGAACCCATTGCCGCAGTAGCCAAAGCTGGCGCCACCTTGCGAGCCGTCGCGGTCGCCATAGTCATTGTCATCGTGATGGGCCTGCTGATTGCCATCCAGCAGATCCGCGTGGTCACGTTGCAAGGGGCCATCAGTGTCGAGGCCAAAGCCAAACAGGAAGCCGTCGACGCCAATAAGGAAAGCCAGGCCACGATCACGACGCTGCGCGCTGAAGCACAGCTTAACGCCGACTACACCGCCGACCTGAACAAGCGCATCAGGGCCAGTGAAGACAAAGCCAAGAAGGCGAGGAAGGAGTTCGATGACCTCAAGCGCACCAGTAAACCTGTTCGTGATTGGGCTGCTCAGCCTTTGCCTGACGGCCTGCGCGGCAAAGCCGCCAGTGGTAACAAAGACCACAGTCATAAGGCTGCAAGCCCATGAGCTGACTCCGTGCGAGCGGGTCAATGCGGAGGATACCGATCTGCGTGACAACGGCGACGTATGGGAGCTGAAGGATCAGGCCATCAAGCTGCTCGACACATGCGCCGACCAAGTCGATGCGCAGATCGTTCGAAGCAAGAATAAGTAAGCCCGTTTATTGGAGGTGCGTCGAGTCTGGACGCACCCATGAGCGGATTTTTTGCCTGGAGGATAGTCATGACCGTGACTGATAAAGATCGCGATGTTCTCGCTCGCACGGTGTACGGCGAAGCTCGTGGAGAAGGGCTTGCCGGAATGGTTGCCGTGGCCTGGACGATCCGCAACCGCGTGAATGATGGACAAGAAAAATCATGGTGGGGCGAGGGCTATGCCGGGGTATGCCAAAAACCCTATCAGTTCAGTTGCTGGAACAGGGGCGACCCAAACTATCCATTCCTGAGCGGCACGCGACAGATCCCGTTCAGGGAGTTGGCGCAGTGCCAAATCGCTGCTGACCAAGTGATCGACGGGAAGGTGCCAGACCCCACCGGTGGGGCAACTCATTACTACGCGACCACTCTGTCGAAGGCTCCGGAGTGGGCTGCCAGGGCTAAGCGGACTCTGAAACTCGGGGACCACGTATTTTTCAAAGACGTTCCGTGATCTACGGCACAACGCTCAGCGAGTCGTTACGCGTCGCTCGTCTGCAAGCGCCCGGTCCTTCAGCGTATACGGCTTCACCCTTTCGCAAGCCTAATAATCTACCCACCCTAAGAACACCCGCCTCGGGGTTGTTTGCATCTATGGAGCAATGAAAATTGACCGTATCAACAACCGAGATACCTTAGGACAGCGTCCTCGACGTCTGGGCAATTGTACTTTGTCCGCTTCAACAGCACTTCTTGTGTTCCCTCGTATCTTTGCAGGGGCAAACCCTAATGCCATCGTGATTCAGCTCGTGTCATACGATGCTAACAATGCCGTATTCAAGGTGTTATCAGGCAATGTCGCATTAGCGTCTGCGTCGGTACCTGTATATTTTCGCGTCGTTTATTAGTCAGGTGATTTATTAATCCCGGCGAATACCATCGAATCGTCAACCAGCAACCGCTGGTCAAGTGCCTCGCCTTTGTGGGAGATCACATGATCCTGTGCTCAGCCAACCGCAACCCCGACCGGTTTCATCATGCGAGAGACATTTTCGTTTTCGGCGTATGGTGTTCGCCGGGAGGCTTCTTTGATGGCTTCGCAGTCACGCCGACCCCCCGGTAGCCCTGCAGCAAGCTTGCATCGTAGATATCAACAATCTCCGAGTCGGCCTTTGGCCTGATGTCCCGGAACTGAAATCCCCCTATCTCCCTGCCGACATCGGGACGCCCTGCTTGATAGCTCTCTGCTGCGCATTCTCCCGGGCTTTTTCCACATCGCTGGCCATCCTATCTCTTACCCGAGCCCCGGTCGGCAGCTCCGCTGCTAGCAACAGGTGAAAGTGATAAGACCGCCGGGCTTTCGCAGCACCTGCGATACAACCACGCTCGAAAAAAGTTCCTCAAGTAAAAAGCATAATTGTCGACACTTTCATTAAGGTCTGAGCACAGTTCGATCCTGGGCGAGCCTCACTGTCAAACGCGCACTCACGCGCCACATTAAGCTCAATTATCAGCCAGGGAAGGGCTTTGCCGGGATTTAGATAATGCTAAGTAAGCTAAGCATATCTCAAAAGCTGTATTTCAGTTTCTTCGTTATCGTATTGCTAATCGGGATGTTGGTAGGAAGCGCGTACAAGGGTTTTGAAGAGGTTGAAACCGCAACCAGGAGCAATGTGCATAGCTATCAAGTGCTTAACGGAACACAGGTCGCACTGGAACAGTTGATTAATATTGAAACTGGCATGCGCGGATTCGTCATTTCGTCAAAAGACTCATTTCTAGAACCCACGATGATGGGCGAAAAGCAGTTCGCCGAGGTGCTCAACCTGCTCAAAAGCTTGACCGCCGATAACCCGCAACAGCAACAAAGACTTGCCCAGCTTGGCGAAATTCAGAAACGGTGGATTGACGAAGACGTGCACCCGATCATCGCCATGCGCAGAGATTTGACTCAGCGCAGTGCCCCCGATGACCCTTTGGACCAGCGTATTACCTCAGGGGCTGACAAGGCCAAAATGGACAGCATGCGGGCTGTATTGGGGGAAATCACCGCTGATGAGAACAGGTTGCTTGAAGTCCGAAACCAGGCAATGGCGGACGCCAAGCATGATGCGTTGTTGATTCTGATCTGGGGAGGCATCGCAGCAGCGGTTCTATCCGTCATCTTGGCTACCACGTTGGGCCGTAGTACAACCGCACGCCTGCAACTCGCTATCGACGCAGCCACTGCAATCGCCAACGGTAAGCTGGATACCGTTATTGACACCAGTAGCCATGATGAGCTGCCCAAAGCCTTCTTGCGTATGCAGACTCGGCTTAGAGAGATGATCCAGCAAATCAGCCTCGCTGCCAGTCAGCTAGTTGTCGCTGTGCAACAAATTTCGGGGGCATCCGAGCAGCTTTCCGGCGCTATTCAAGAGCAATCAACGTCCGCGTCAATGATGGCTGCAACTGTCGAAGAGTTGACCGTCAGCATTCACCATGTCTCCGAAAATGCGGATGAAGCTCACACGTTGGCTACCCGCTCAGGCCAGCAATCGAAGGATGGTGCGCAAGTTATAGAAAGCACCCTGTCCAGCATGATGGGCATCGCAAAAACAGTGCAGCTTTCCTCTACACAGGTCGCAGGCTTGGGCCAGCATTCCGAGCAGATTTCCTCAATTATCAGTGTGATCCAAGGTATCGCTGACCAGACCAATTTACTCGCCCTTAACGCCGCCATTGAGGCGGCGCGGGCGGGTGAACAGGGGCGTGGATTTGCAGTAGTGGCCGACGAGGTGCGCTTGTTAGCGCAGAACACTGGCAAATCGACCAAGGAAATCGCAACCATGATCGGAAAGATTCAATCTGGCGTCCGCGAAACCGTAGAAAGCATGCGCAGCGGGGTCCAGGAAGTGAATGACGGCGTGGAAATGGCGGGTAGTGCCGGCACGGCAATAGGCGAGATACGCGACAGCTCGAATAAGGTACTCGAAGTTGTAGACCAGATTTCCCTGGCCTTGCGGGAGCAGACGGCAGCTAGTCAGGATGTAGCTCGGAATGTGGAGCGCACTGCGCAGATGGCTGAACAAAATAATATGTCCATTCAGGACTTGCTGAAGACGAGCGGCGGGTTGAAAAATCTTGCCACCAGCCTGCAAGTGGAAGTCAGCAAGTTTCAGATGTAGCGAAGGCGATCTCCAGCCGTAACCGTTTAACACTGCCAAGGCTAACTTGGATCTCTTGACCCTGAGCGAGCAAATCAGAGGGCTTCTGTAAATCAGAGGTCTTTCTGTTTAGACAGAGAAAAGCGCAGACCTTTGTCACATTGGCTGCGCTTCTCGGCACTCCGCAGGGAATGTCTGATTTATTTACCCAGCTTTTTACGTACGTCTACCACCATTGGACCGACTGCCTTTACTGCGGCTTTGAGTTGTTCTTCGGTCACCCCAAACTCGTTAGTCCAGTACTGCAGCTCCCAGGCTTCAGAGGTATTCACTCTGGCTCTGTCCTGTGGTCCGCGATTACCTAAATTGTCAGCCATTTTCTACGCCCTTATGAAATAGCCTGGCTATTCCAGGCCAACGAAGCATAGGCCATCCTGAGCGTCTGACATGGGCGCAAGACATCTACCGGAGCGGCATCTGTGAGCGGTAGAAACCAGTGGTGTTGAAAGCCGGCGAGGGTTGAGACCGTTTCCGGGGTTCAAATCTCCAGGTCCGCCAAACACAGTAAAAAGCCCCGCATCTGCGGGGCTTTTTAGTTTTCGGGGTCTGGTTGGAAATGGGCTCTGAAGTCCGGGCGTCAGGGCCGCGGTGGGCTAAAGCCGGAACTTGCCGACCATGTCATTGAGCCGGACCGCCAGCTTCGAGAGCTCGTTGCTTGCTTCCAGTGTCTGTCTCGCGCCTTCGGTGCTCTGCATTGCCAGATCCCGAATGCTCACCAGGTTTCTGTCCACATCGCGGGCAACATGGGCTTGCTCCTCCGACGCCGTCGCAATCTGCATATTTCGTTCATTGATTTCCAGGACCGCATCGGTGATCAGGCGCAGGGACGAGCCGGCGTCTTTCGCAGAGGTCAGCGTGCTGTAAACCTCCTGCCTGCTTTTGTCCATGGACTCCACGGCAGCGGCAGACCCTGACTGGACCTTGGTGATCATCTGCTCGATTTCCTGCGTGGACAGTTGGGTCCGGTGCGCCAGTGCCCGAACCTCGTCTGCCACCACAGCGAATCCTCGTCCCTGTTCCCCGGCGCGCGCCGCCTCAATCGCTGCGTTCAACGCGAGCAGGTTTGTCTGCTCGGCAATGGCCCTGATGACGCTCAGCACTTTTGTAATATCGTCCGCCTGACTGGCCAGGGCCTTGACCTGAACCACTGAGTTGTCCACGAGGTCGGCGAGGCTCGTCATGGCCGTCACCGTGTTGACGACCCTGCGGTTGCCCTCTTCGGCGGATGTGCTGGATGACTTCGCGGCCTCGGACGTTGAGTTCGCATTTCTCGCCACTTCCTCCACTGCCGCACTCATTTCGGTGACCGCAGTGGCCGCCTGTTCGATCTCGCTGTTCTGTCTTTGAAGTGTCCGGTCTGCGCTTTCGGTGATCGATGTCATTTCGACGGAGGCGGTGCTCAGTTGGTCGGCTGCTCCCGATATCTCGGTGATCGTGGTCTTTAAATTGCCGGCCATGACATTGAGCGCAATCATCAAACTGGATACCTCATCTCGCCCCGTCACGGGGAGGACACCGGAGAGGTCGCCCGTCGCGATTTGCTCCGCGAAGGTCAATGAGCTGGCAACCGGCTTTACGATGCTTCGGGTCAGGGCATACGCCAGGCCTATGGTGAGCACCGATGCAACCAGAACAACCGAGATAAGAACCATGATGCTGTGGCTGTAAACCTCTGCAGCGCGATGCCCGGCGTTAACTGCGTTCTGTGAATTAAGGTCACGCAGCTTTGTGAGCTCTGCCTGATACTGCGTCGCGGTCTGCGCCTGTTCGTTGTTGGCATAGTCCAGCGCGCTTTGATGGTCGGTTTTATTCAGCGAAATAATGTTTTTGACGCCAGCTATGTATTTCTCCATCAGGCCGTTCGCGGTCTGAAACTGCTTGTTATCCTCTTCGTCAGTAACCAGGTGTGCTCGGTAGTAACCCGTCTTGTCTTCGAGCATGGCAATGTCCTGAAAAATACTATCGGTGACCTTGCGTTGTGCGTCTGAGCCCGCCACCGCCAGCGATCGTATGCTTTCCAGCCGGGTATGCAGCAGGGCGATCTGGATATCGTCAATTACCTGAATGCTGGGCACCACGTCGGTTTCCAGCTTTTGTTCAGTGGTACGCATTTCATCAATTTGAACGTAGGCGAACAGGCCAAGGCCTAGCAGAATGAGCGTAATCAGACCAAAGCAGAGCAGCGCTCTGGTCGAAATCTTAAAGTTTTGTAGTTGCATGTGGGTCTCTCCGGAGCTCCAAAGGAATGCTGAGGTCCGTTCCAGCTATCAGCGTGTCTGCCGGATTTTCAATTACTTAAGGTACGTCCAGCGGAAAGGCAGGCCTATAGCTATCATGGTCGCGTGTTTGCTCAGTGCTAAATAATCAATTAACTAATTCTTCATTTAACACTGCCAATGGGTTTGCAAACGCGGCGAGCGTGAGGCGATTATTGCTTCTCGGGATCGCCCCGAAATACCTGCCAACTATTAAGGAACACCATGCCGTTTAAAGACCTTTGCCTGGCATTGCTGGTCATCATTGCGTGGGGGTTGAATTTCATCGTGATCAAATACGGCCTGGATGGCCTGCCGCCGATGTTGCTGGGCGCGCTGCGGTTCACGCTGGTCGCGATTCCCGCGGTGTTTTTCATTCGCCGTCCGCAGTTGCCCTGGTTCTGGCTGCTCGCGTATGGAGCGACCATTTCCTTCGGTCAGTTCGCCTTTCTGTTCGAGAGCATGGCCCATGGCATGCCGCCGGGGCTGGCCTCCTTGCTGCTGCAGGCGCAGGCATTCTTCACGCTGCTGTTTGCGGCGATATTCATCGGTGAGAAATTACGCGTGTATAGCGTGGCGGGCTTACTCATTGCTGCTGGCGGACTGACCCTTATCGGCATGGGCACGGGGGCTGCGACCCCGCTTCTGGCGGTGTTGCTGGTGTTGTGCGCGGCCTCGATGTGGGCGCTTGGCAACATCATCACGCGCCGGTTTGGGAACGTCGATCTCGTCGCCCTGGTGGTCTGGGGTGCGATCGTTCCGCCGCTGCCGTTTCTCGCCATGTCGCTGTGGCTGGAGGGGCCAGCGCTCATTGAGCATTCGTTGCTTAATCTGGGATGGAGTTCAGTGCTGTCGCTCGCTTACCTGGCCTTCGTCGCCACGCTGTTCGGCTACATCAGCTGGAGCAAGCTGCTGTCGCGCTATCCAGCGGGCAAGGTCGCGCCATTTTCTCTGCTGGTGCCGGTGGTCGGCCTCAGTTCCTCAGCGTTGGTGCTGGGCGAGCGACTCAGCGTGCTGCAATGCGCGGGGGGTGTGCTTGTGATGTTGGGTCTGACGGTAAATCTGCTTGGGCCCAAGCTGTTCAGCCGTGGGCGACAAGCGACCGCTTGATGCGCGGGGATCAGGGTTTCGCGATTCAAACCCGATTCAGGCAAGTGGGGGGGGGGGGGGGGGGGCCGGCCGCGCCGCGGACAGGGGTGCCCGCCCCGCCCGCGGGGG
>NZ_JASCOY010000259.1:0-253 GCF_029960075.1 Pseudomonas sp. PS02290 | reverse complement strand
CGACGCAGCTGAATGCAAGCTCACTCGCAGTTAATGTGAGCCCGGCTGCTCCGTCAGTTGCAGTTAATCTGAGCCGGGAATCGCATTGATTGCGAGCGCGGCCGATTTCAAACGCGAGCCGTTACACATAGGCATATAAGGAGAACACGATGAAAATCGCACTCACCGGCGCTCTGCTCGCCAGCGCCCTCGTCCTGCCACTGGCCGTCACGGCCGGCGACTAAAGGCCTCGGCCGAGCACTACCGCAAGACC
>NZ_JASCOY010000258.1:0-254 GCF_029960075.1 Pseudomonas sp. PS02290 | reverse complement strand
TCGCACGGGTGAAATTCGTGAAATCCGCGCAACGACTGGGCTTTAGCCTCGATGAAGTGGCCGGACTGTTGAGGCTGGATGACGGCGCTCACTGCGACGAAGCGCGTGTGCTCGCCGAGCAGAAGCTGGGGTTTGGGGAGCAATGGAACCAAAAACCAACGTAAGCTCTGAATCCCACCGTAAAGGGGCTTTCCGATCTCCAGCTCACCCGCCAGGCATTACTCTCTGATCAGTGCCTCGATGATCGGGCAGAT
>NZ_JASCOY010000257.1:0-254 GCF_029960075.1 Pseudomonas sp. PS02290 | reverse complement strand
ATCTGCCCGATCATCGAGGCACTGATCAGAGAGTAATGCCTGGCGGGTGAGCTGGAGATCGGAAAGCCCCTTTACGGTGGGATTCAGAGCTTACGTTGGTTTTTGGTTCCATTGCTCCCCAAACCCCTGGAGCGCGCGCGGCGCCTGTTGGCGGATGCGGAGCAGGCGCTTGAGGACGTGGAGCGTCAGGTGCAGGGCTTGGCCGGGCGTGTGCGGCTGGGTGCCTCCACAGGGGCCATCGCACAGTTGATGCC
>NZ_JASCOY010000256.1:0-255 GCF_029960075.1 Pseudomonas sp. PS02290 | reverse complement strand
TCGCTTGTATGGTTAGACTTGAAGGGGTGGTGGGACGAACAGTTCGCATCTGACTGCTGCAACAGTACAGACCGTGGGAGACCTCGCCCCACCCCTTCCACCAAAAGCGCCGATAAAGAATGCTTCGCTCAAGCGACGATAGAAACAAGCCTGCGCCTCTGGGTGAAACCCCTCCAAGCCGTAAAACCTTAACGTGGAGAAGTGTCCATGGCAATGCACGTTTCGAAGTCAATCGTGGGCGTGGATGTCGCCAAA
>NZ_JASCOY010000255.1:0-255 GCF_029960075.1 Pseudomonas sp. PS02290 | reverse complement strand
CGACCCCGGATTCACGCATGAGCGTGCGGGCCATGTATCGGCCAACCTGATGCCCTTCGCTGCGAAGATCACTGGACAGCGTTCTTGCCCCCGCTGATCCCCTCGACTCCTTGTGAAGCCTGACCAGAAAAGCCCTAAGCCTTGCACGGCTGCTGTTGACGAAGCCCTGGCGCTGGCGCCAGGCGTAAAAACTGCTGCGGTTAACTCCCAACGCGCGGCAACAATCGTAAACGCCATAGTGCTTGCCCAGCTCGC
>NZ_JASCOY010000254.1:0-255 GCF_029960075.1 Pseudomonas sp. PS02290 | reverse complement strand
AATCAGTCCCTGAAGTCTGCGACAACCTCAGCATTGGCCGAACCGCGCTGCGTCGCTGGGTCGAACAAGTGCGTGCGGAGCGCCAAGGCGCAACGCCCGTCGGCGCCAAGGCAATTACCGCCGAGCAACAGGAAATACAGCGACTCAAAACCTTGCTCAGGCAAAAGGATCGGGATATCGAAATCCTAAAAAAGGCCAGTGCTCTCCTGCTTTCGGACTCCAAAGATCATTCGAACTGATCAGCGAGCTGGGCAA
>NZ_JASCOY010000253.1:0-255 GCF_029960075.1 Pseudomonas sp. PS02290 | reverse complement strand
AATCAGTCCCTGAAGTCTGCGACAACCTCAGCATTGGCCGAACCGCGCTGCGTCGCTGGGTCGAACAAGTGCGTGCGGAGCGCCAAGGCGCAACGCCCGTCGGCGCCAAGGCAATTACCGCCGAGCAGCAGGAAATACAGCGACTCAAAACCTTGCTCAGGCAAAAGGATCGGGATATCGAAATCCTAAAAAAGGCCAGTGCTCTCCTGCTTTCGGACTCCAAAGATCATTCGAACTGATCAGCGAGCTGGGCAA
>NZ_JASCOY010000252.1:0-255 GCF_029960075.1 Pseudomonas sp. PS02290 | reverse complement strand
TTAACGTGGAGAAGTGTCCATGGCAATGCACGTTTCGAAGTCAATCGTGGGCGTGGATGTCGCCAAAGTTGAACTCGTTATTTACGAGCCAGATCAGGATTTGCTCACCTCGATAACCAACGACAAGTCCGCCATAAAGCGCTGGCTTAAAACGTTGCCGAGGCCCACCGCGATTGCAGTTGAAGCAACAAATGTTTATCACATCGACCTGATCGAGCTGGCTTATGAGGCGGGTTTCGACGTTTACATCATTGA
>NZ_JASCOY010000251.1:0-255 GCF_029960075.1 Pseudomonas sp. PS02290 | reverse complement strand
TTAACGTGGAGAAGTGTCCATGGCAATGCACGTTTCGAAGTCAATCGTGGGCGTGGATGTCGCCAAAGTTGAACTCGTTATTTACGAGCCAGATCAGGATTTGCTCACCTCGATAACCAACGACAAGCCCGCCATAAAGCGCTGGCTTAAAACGTTGCCGAGGCCCACCGCGATTGCAGTTGAAGCAACAAATGTTTATCACATCGACCTGATCGAGCTGGCTTATGAGGCGGGTTTCGACGTTTACATCATTGA
>NZ_JASCOY010000250.1:0-255 GCF_029960075.1 Pseudomonas sp. PS02290 | reverse complement strand
CCCCCCCCCCCCCCCCCCCCCCCCCCCCCCCCCCCCCCCCCCCCCCCCCCCCCCCCCCCCCCCCCCCCCCCCCCCCCCCCCCCCCCCCCCCCCCCCCCCCCCCCCCCCCCCCCCCCCCCCCCCCCCCGCCCCCCCCCCCCCCCCCCCCCCCCCCCCCCCCCCCCCCCCCCCCCCCCCCCCCCCCCCCCCCCCCCCCCCCCCCCCCCCCCCCCCCCCCCCCCCCCCCCCCCCCCCCCCCCCCCCCCCCCCCCCCCC
>NZ_JASCOY010000024.1:0-69064 GCF_029960075.1 Pseudomonas sp. PS02290 | reverse complement strand
GCGCATGATCGTGACTGAGAAGGATAGAGATGTTCTGGCCCGGACACTGTTCGGCGAGGCCCGCGGGGAGGGGCTCGCCGGGATGGTGGCCGTGGCCTGGACGATCCGCAATCGCGTGGACGATGGCAAGGACAAGTCCTGGTGGGGCGAGGGCTACGCCGGCGTGTGCCAGAAGCCGTACCAGTTCAGCTGCTGGAACCGCAACGACCCGAACTATCAGTTCCTGAGCGGCGCGCGGCAGATCCCGTTCCGCGAGCTGGCGCAGTGTCGGATTGCTGCTGACCAGGTGATCGACGGGAAGGTGGCGGATCCTACCGGGGGAGCGACCCACTACTACGCGGCCACCGTGCCCAAGGCACCGGACTGGGCGGCCAAGGCAAAGCGGACGCTGAAGCTCGGCAACCACGTTTTCTTCCGCAACGTGCCCTGATCCCAACGACGAACATTGGAAGGGGAGACCCTGACGGAGAGTGCTGTGCAGACGACGACAAAAGAAGAAGGCTACATGCGCCCGATGCGCATCACGCTGGGCGTAAAGGCAAACGGCGGCTCGGTCGCTGTTCAGCTAAAAATGGGCGACAGCTGGGTCACGGCTGACACTTTCTGGAATGACGGGGCATACCAGCTCAATATCCCGCGGGCCACAGTTCGATTCGTGCCTGCGGCCGGTGCTGCCTTCGAGGTATTCGCATGAGCCTGCTCGCCGAGGGTCAGCCAACCCGCCGCCGCATTCGTCGGGGTCTCGGATTGCTGGGCGACAGCTTCAGCGCAAACTGCCACACGATTGATCCGAAAGCCTTCGGTACCGAAGCGTATGGATACGCCGGCGCTATCGCCGCGAAGACCGGCCTGTTCCCGAGCTACCTGGACAATCAGGGCAAGGTGGGCGACCACTCCGGCCAGTTCATGCCGAGGCTCCCGTCCTGCCTCACGTCGGTCACCGCCGATCTGTGGATGCTGCTATCGCGCACAAACGACAGCACCACGCCAGGGATGACTCTGGCAGACAGCAAAGCCAACGTGATGAAAGCGATCACGGCCTTCCAGAACACGCCCGGCAAGTACCTGATCGTCGGCACCGGTACGCCGCGCTTCGGCACCAAGGCGTTGACCGGACAGGCCTTGGCAGATGCGATCGCGTACAAGGATTGGGTGCTGAGCTACGTCAAACAGTTCGTGCCCGTGGTCAATATCTGGGACGGATTCACCCAAGACATGACCGTCGATGACCTGCACCCGAATCTGATCGGCGCCGACTTCATCCAGTCCCGGTGCGTGCCGATCATCAACGCCAATTTCGAGTTCTTCGGCGTGCCGCTGCCCACGGATGCCGCCGATCTGTACTCGGCGATTCGCCCGTTCGGCTGCTTAAACGCGAACCCGCTGATGACCGGAACCACTGGGATCATCAATGCATCGGTCAACCCGGTCGCAGGATCAGTGCTGGCGGACAACTACAAAGTCTCCGGCTCAGGCCTAAACGGCATCACCACCCGCTGGTACAAAGAGCCTGCAGCATTCGGCGAGGCGCAGTGCATCGAGTTGGCCGGGACCATGGCGACTGCAGGCGGGTACATCTATCTGCAGCCGGCCGCGAACGTGACGCTTTCGAATCTCCTGGCAGGGGACGTCATCGAGATGGTTTCCGCTCCGGAGATCGTCGGCAACAGCCGGGGCATCCTCGGCTGGGAGGCTGAGCTGATCATCACCAAGCCGGTAGCGAGTACGTCCACCACTATCTATTACCGCTCGATGGACAAGTATCAGGAGCCATTCACCCTGCCAGCGAACTGGAAAGGGGCTCTGGAAACCCAGCGCTACCTGTGCGATGTCACTGAGACGGTCGTTACCGCAAGGATGGGGCTTTACCTGGCCGCGGGCATCAACCAGGACTCGAAAGTCAAAGCCGCTCAGTTCGGGATTCGTAAGGTATAAGCCGGTACTGGGGCGCATCGTAGGGGCGTCAAGAGATAAGCCCAATTGTCCCCAAGCTTATCTCTTGCTGGATGGCATCATGTGGGCAAAGTCTATACTCACAGTTGGGTCATTATATTGTTGAAGAATTTCCAAAAACTGCTCGCGCTTTCCCCACCATTCGTTGATGGGAAAGAGATAATCACGGTAAGTTATATGTCCGCTTGAAATACGCAAAGATTCGTTCACCGGGGACACTACGCATATGGCTAGCAATGCAAAAATAACGCAGTCTGACAGCCTAACCTTGCCAGCCTCGATGATCATCGACATTATTTTTTCTGGGCTGTTAGCGTTCCTCATAAGTTCAAAGCCTTCGGGGAGGTCGTCTCCATGCCCATGAGTACATCGATGGATGCCATATATAAGATCTGCTATGTCCGGGAGCCCGCCAGCAGCGCTTGGAGCTCGTACAGTCACGGGCCAACGAGTCTCCACGATATCTGCTATCGGAACCCCGAGAGGACGGAGAATTTCATAATTATCACGCAGTAGGCGGGTAAATCGCGGACCGTTCTGCCGCATTTCCGGATACGCTTTCCTTGCCGTTCCGTCGATTGCCATACAAGCGTGCATCATGGAGAAATCCAATTCGCCGAGATCAAAGTCGGTGAGGGATTTGCGTATAGAGGCGGCGATACCAGCCATCGGCTTATCATCCATAATTATCGAAACACTAGTTTAGCTGCGCTTTTTCAAAGCGCTGATCCGCACATTCCTTAGGTGCCTGTTTGCACTAAGCCACATGAATGGGCGTTCCCAAATAAAAAGGAGCGGCCAGCAGGGGGCGTCAACACCCCGCTGGCCGCCGAACCGCAGACTATCCCTGCAAGTCCAGCCAAGGCTCCCGCTCTGTGCACAAAGCGCGGCGAGCCTAGCACCTGTTTATCCATACAGTAAAGGCTTGCATAAATGACCAACCCAATTGTTCCGTGGATGGGCGGTAAACGCCGCCTTGCAAAACCGCTGCTCGCGCTCTTTCCAGCGCATGATTGCTACGTTGAAGTGTTCGCCGGCGGCGCAGCGCTTTACTTCAAAAGGCCGGAGCCCGCGAAGGTCGAGGTCTTGAACGATATCAATGGTGAGTTAGTCAGCCTGTACCGGGTTGTGCAGAACCACCTTGAAGAATTCGTCCGCCAGTTCAAGTGGGCGCTCAGCTCGCGGCAGATTTTCGAGTGGCAAAAGATGACCCGGCCTGAAACGCTGACCGACATCCAGCGTGCCGCGCGGTTCTTCTACCTTCAGCACCATGCCTTCGGCGCCAAGGCCACCGGGCAGACCTTTGGCACGGCGACTACCGGGCGCCCGATCAACCTGCTGCGTATTGAAGAGACTCTCTCGGATGCGTGGCAGCGTCTGGCCGGAACATACGTGGAGAATTTGCCCTGGCTGAAATGCGCCGAGAAATACGATCGGCCGCACACGTTCCATTACATGGATCCGCCGTATTGGCAGACCCAGGGGTACGGGACTGAGTTCGGCCTCGGCGAGTATCAGGCGATGGCTGATTTCATGCGCCGCTGCCAAGGAAAGGTGCTGGTCAGCATCAACGACCATCCGGACATCCGCAAAGTGTTCGAGGGTTTCCGGATGGAGGAGCTGAGTATTCGGTACAGCACCGCGAACCACAGGACCGGAAAAGCTTCGGTGACGAGTGAGCTGGCGATCATGAACTGGGAGTAGCCTTTGACGGCTTTATCAGGTGTTCGCCCTGATTTCGAACGTTTCCGACATCCTTGCTCACCTCGAACCAAGTGAATTCCTCAGTCGGCCTGCAGCACTCCTTCGCGATCTCGGCGGCGCGCTCCGGCGTCGTTTCGGGATCCACCCATTCCCGGGCGTGCTCTGGACTCAGCACCACCGGCCGCCGATCGTGAATGTCGACCATGCCTTGATCGCTGTCGGCGGTGATGATCACGAAGCCGTCCTGCGGGTCCGGCTCAAGCCCCTGATGCACTTCCGCCAGCGCGGCGAAGAACATCGGGCCTTCCTCTTTCAGCCTGATGAAGTAGGGCTGCTTCTTCTTCGGATCGCTCGGATCCTTGACCCACTCAAACCAGCCGTTCGCCGGAGCCAGCGCCCGGCCGTTCGGCCATAGCTGCTTGAAGTACTTCCCTGTCATCACCGTTTCGACCCTGGCATTGATCGGGGCTGGACGCTTCCCTTCGCCTTTCGCCCAGAATGGCGACCATCCCCAACGCACCTTGTCCACGCTCAATCCTTCCTCGGTCGGCCTGATGATCTCGACGCGACTCGTCGGCGCAACGTTGTAGCGCTCGATCGGCCAAAGGTCGTATCCATTGATGACCAACTGCTCTGGAGCAAGCGTCTTGAGGTAGTGGTCCATTGGCTCGTAGATTGAGTAGCGTCCGCACATAAGGTCACCTGTCGCAAATCGGCTTATACAGTGTTGACCACAATCCCCGCGCTTAGTTAACTGTACGCATATACAGTCTTTTCAAGCGGCCTATCATGTACGTTCTCATCATTCCGCGGCGCCACCAAGGCGTTGCCATCCCAAAGGAGCAGCTCAGCAAAATCACGCCCTTCAAAGGCGACGTGCAAATTGTTGAGTCGCAGTGCTCGAGTCTCGGCCGGATCGCCACCCAGGCGTTCATCTTGAGTAGCGTCGGCCATGCGCCCGATATCCTACCCCGGCTGCTGGATGCCAGCGTTACCAGCATGGGCACTCAGGGAATGAACATTTCCGGGATTGAGCAGGTGGGTGAGGCGTTCTACTTTCAGTCGTGGTGGTGCCGCTTTGAATAACGACATGGCGCCTGATCACCTGGACATCTCCCTGGACGAGTTCTTGAACATCCGCGCGCCGGGCACTTACCTGGTGAAGGTCGAAGGCGACAGCATGGAGGGGGCGGGTATCTTCTGCGGTGATCTGCTGATCGTGGACAAGGGCATCGACGCAAAGGCCGGGCAGGTCATAATCGGCGTAGTCAATCAGCAACCGCTGGTCAAGTACCTCGCCTTTGTGAGCTGTCACACGGTGCTGCGCTCGGCGAACCGAAAATACCCGGCCCGTTTCATCATGGAAGGGGACGACTTCGATATCTGGGGCGTCGTTACCCACAGCATCCGGGACCATTGGAAAAATTGAGTATCCCCACACAGCCATCGTGGCATGCAGGAAGTTATGGGTTTGGAAAGAGAACGTCCTTTACCTTTTCCAATAATTTTTCTTCTGAAACTGTATGCCAGTACCAAAATACGGAGAAGGGGTAGTCTACTCGCAACATTTGTCTCAGTTTATTTGTGGCCTCATGAACTTCCTCGGCTGTTGACCGTTTGCTTACTATCTTTTGTTTTAACCCAAGCCAGTGCAGATATTCGCCAGAAAGTTCCTCTAGGAATGATGCTCTCGTAATTGCTCTAAGAGCAGTGTTGGTTGAGTTGAAGCACTCATTTAAAAGTTTTGCCGTGTTTAAGGACTTTTGATCTAGTTGGTCCACTGGTAAAACGGTAGCCGGAAGGCATGGGCTTGATGGTACAAAATGTTTTATCTTTTCTCTGATTTCATTTTCTTTAGTGCAGTCAAGTAGATCGATATGGGTCGAGCTTTTTAGGTTGTTGCATCTTCCACATGCGTAATAAAGGTTTTCCCAGTTATATTTGAGATCGTCTTCTTTTTCATGCGGAATAAAGTGTTCTATTTCTGGGTCGTGAAGATTGTCCTTCTCGCAAAGATAGCATTTTCCGTAGAAGATCTCATGCAGTATATTGACAATTTCTCTCGTGTTGTAGCCGACTTTTTTTGTGCATAGAGGAGCGTCTAGTGGTCGTTCTACTTTGAACATATTACTCTTCGCTCATGTCTGAAAGTTTCAAGCGGGCCGCCTCAAAGTATGCTCTTGAAGTCACATCAAGCATTGCCGAAGATGGCTCGAGCTTTGAAATAAGCTGGTGGAGAAAGTGTGTATTTGGCGGTTGCCTGTGTGTCTCGAGAGCGAGTTCCTCGATCGTTTTCTCTAGGACTCTGGATGTGGGAGGGGTTCCAAGCAAGCCCTCCATGACCGAAGAATATGAATACATAGATATGTCATCATCAATTACTTCATTTCGGCCGACATCATAGATGACGGCGTCTTTGACGGATGTGATAATGAATGGGGAGTGCGTTGATACAATAAATTGTATTAGCGGAAATGAGGTTTTCAAAAACGGTAGGATCATGCGTTGTAGTGAAACGTGTAGGTGCGCGTCTAGCTCGTCGATTATAACAATGCCGCGCATTTCGTTTGGCGATACCTCAAAATAAGCGGTCCTGACTAAAAGCTCTGCGTAAACTGCAAATATTGCAGAGTATCCAGATGACAGGTTCTGGAAGTCAGTTGTAGGTAGGTTGTCTCTCGTTATCGTGAATTTGAGGTGGCTAGAGTTGAACACTAACTTTGCGCTAGCATCTTCCATGAGCTCAGATAAATTGCTTTCAAAGTCTCTAATCCATTTATCGAGAGCGTCCGCTAAAGGCTGATTTTTATCATGCACAATTGCCAAGGCGTGCCTGTTCTTCAAATTTACAAGATGTTCTTCTAATGAATCGCTGACATACTTGTCTGGGGCTGTCTTTTGTTGCTGTTCTTTGATGACGTCTATGCCCGCTGCACCGGTCGGGCGTCTAATATTACTGGCTCGCGCCGCTTGAAAGAATAATACAACCGATTTCCTAGTCCAGTAACTTCGACGTAGGACCTCTTGCTCGGGGATTTCGATAATGATCCGTCGTTTGAGCGATTCGATCAACGCTTTTAGCCGCTCTGATTCCTGCTGTGCAGCGCTAACGCGAGATATGCCGCTATTTTGGGAGGGGATAACAATTGCGGCAAGCTGCTCCTCCAGCGTGCTCAAACTTGGTTGGTTAGTCTCAACGTGGTTCTTTGCTGTCTGAAACAACTCCTTTAGAAAAAAAGTTTTCCCTGAGCCGTTTATTCCCGTAACTATCAAATCTTTACCGTTAAGGTTGATGTTCAAATCTCGGTCGCCATGCGATCCGTGAATTTTCCAGATTGCCATATGGTTCTGTCCTTTCTGCTTGGGCCCAACGGCCAAACTTCACCCTGATACGATAGGCCCCAGCTTACCTCAAATCATCAAGGAGTCGCGTGCAAGGGAAACCGGTCAGTGCGCAGGATCATCATCGCTCAGCAGGGTGCTAGCAACGGCTGTTGGAAACCAATTTAGCATCACTAAAGCATTGCACGAGATTGCCCTCAACGAAGCCATTTACCCGCCTCCCGGGCGGCTAAGCGAGTCTGAATATGCACTGCTCCACACCCTGATGCCTCGCACTGGAGGTGGTCGATGTCTTTGGCCGCAGCCTCCAAAGCGCGAAGATAATATTGCTCGACCCAGCTTTCGTCGAAGATCGTTCGGCCCTCCGGCGTACCACGCTCGAATATCCTATGGGGCGTGTTGGGGTCAACGGCGATCGCCTGGGCGTCGACATTGCGCTCACGCAGCATCCGCGTAAGCCGGTCAGCTTCTTTGCTGGTGGCACAGCAGACACGGTCGCCGTCTTTCAGGCTTTCCAGTAACGAGGTGGTGCGACCGGTGCCGCGCGATGCTTGAAAGTAGCAGCGTGCCATCCCCTTCAAGGCTTGGCCGATTCCGAAGTGATCCATCATCTGTCTCCTGTCGATTGGGCATTTGAACGCGGGTCGCGCTTCGCGCCGAGTGGTATAATTCCGCAAATGCCCGAGCGAAAACGCCGCCCAGCTTTAGGGCAAATCGCAGTCCTATGGAGTCCGTCGCAGTCAGTTTGACTGGCGCGGAGACCCAGCAATTGCTGGACTTGAGCGGACTCGAAAGCAGGCCTATAGGGTTCAAATCCCTAGGATATCTAGTTCCCTGCGGCGCATCGCAGGGATGTATCCATTTATTTCCCAAGCCACTTGCGGACGTCGACAACCATTGGCCCGACAGCCTTGACTGCGGCCTTGAGCTGCTCTTCGGTCACCCCGAGCTCTTTGGTCCAGTACTTCAGCTCCCAGTCTTCGGAGGTATTCACCCTAGCTCTGTCCTGCGGTCCGCGGCTGCCTAAATTATCAGCCATGTTCAACGTCCTTACGATTAGCCTGGCTATTCCAAGCCAACGAAGCATAGGCCATCCCGAAGACCGAATGCGGGCAAAACATTCCACCGGAGTGCGCCTGCCCGTTGGAGAAATCAGTTCCGAAACTCAACGTGAGCCCCGCGTGGATTGCGGTCTGTGGCCCGGTGGTTTTGAAAAAGTATCGAAACGCAAGTAACCCTCAAAGTAGCGGCCTGCTGGTTTTTTCATAACGGTCTTGAAAACCGCGTCGGTGCTTGTGGCGGTCACCCGTTTTCTAGCTACTGTAGCGTCATGTGTGAGAAGTTTTACGCTTAAGACTAAAGTCCTATCCAGGCTTCAGCGAGCCGCCGGCTATGCTCTAGACAATAAGATCACACATTATAAAGGAGGGCAGGATGCCCCAAGTAAATGGACGCAGTCGGAGCCAAATAGCGAGGATTCAGGCAATGGTGGACTGGCATCTTGAGATCGCGGCTGAGTTGGAGCGCTCCGGCAAGTTCGATCAGGCACGCCTTCATCTAATTCGAGCGAACCTGTTGAAGCCTGCCGCGACGACCCCGAATTGACCCAGCAGAGCATGGCCCCGAACATTGGATCGCTGGAATTTGTGATGGGTCAGGTTGATCGCAGCAGGGGTGCCGACGTGTAATTACGATGCGCAAAACCTCCCCTGAAGGCGGCGTATTTCGTTTGCAAAATCACAAAAAAGCTCGTACTTTGCGAAGCTGTTAAGACTCAATTATCTAAGAAAATCAGAGGCTTGCAGGACCATAGCCCCCAGCATGGGGTGCTAGGGGTCGAGTGTTCGAATCACTCCGTCCCGACCATATTTTTCAATGACTAAGCCCAATCTTCTCAGGTTGGGCTTTTTCATGTCTCGAGATTTTCGGGGCTCATCCTGTCTTCATTTTTGCAGACATAGCAATTCCTCGTCCGCCGTGCGCCGGCAGGCTTCAACGTGGAGGTGTGGACGGCGGCATTCAATGCACTACCGTCAGATAACGAAATTGAAGTGGGTTGGTTTGCGATGCTCGTGCTGCTCGGGATTGCCCAATGAGCCATGGCTCTCTTCTTGCTGTCCTTCGATCTGGATGCTTCAGCCGCAGCCCTGTTCCTTTTCGGTCTGGCCATGATTTGACCAAGCACCTTTACGGTCGCGCCGGTACTTCCCGCGTCGTTGGCTGGTACGAGTCCTTGAAGATAATGTTGAGGGGCTGGCTCTGGGGACCGATGCGCCAAGAGTTTCGCTCTCCAGCTCGCCTCACACCGGTAGTCATGTGGATAGAGGTAAGAGGGGGATGGCAGGCCTTCGGCGGCAATGGCAGATTCCAAGGCATCAAATTTATGGATGGATGCGCTACCGGGTTGTCTGAGGGAATGCTGCGACCATTCGGGAAACGGGATCATGACTGGCTGATCGCACAATCTTCATCAGCGTGCTCATTGTGCATACTGGACGCGAAGCCTGAGCAGTTGGCCCGATGGTCGCTTTCGACGGTGGCAAATAGCTCGGCGTCTGATGGGTTTCAATGCTGCGTTTTAGAGTGCGGGTCGCCTTCGTAAGTAGCGTGCGCGCCGAACTTTTGTTCATGGGGAGTTTTTGAATGTCGTCGGTCAGAATGTCTGCTCTGCCGCTTTGTCTGGCCCTGTTGGGCTATGCCGGCAACTCTTTCGCGAGCCCGGAAGATGAAAAGCAGCAAGGCCTTGTAGTGCTGGTTGCAATGGAGCAGGTCTGCAATAACGCGAATCCTGGCATGAAGAGCGATGTTGAGAACGCCATGGCATCGGATTCCACCATTGATGAGGCAACAAAGGCGGAAGTGAGAAAAATCAAATCTGACCCTGCCTATAAATTCAAGGTTAGCAGCATGGCCGACAACTTGATGCACTCCCCAATGGGGGCGTATGTCGCCAAAGACATGTGCAAGAATTACGGCTCGAAATAGTCAGTTCCACCGCAGCGCACCCGAAAATCACCGAGATCGTTGCTCAGTATTCGAGGCTGACGCTCAGTATTTCGTATGGAGGTGCTGTGCGTCATCTCGCTTCATGGCGCTGATGCGACCGAGCGTCCAGAAGGAAATTCCGAAGAAGAGCAGCGAAATCAGTACGCCGCCGCTCATGATGTAAAAACCCGGCCGAAAGCTACAGACGTTGGCTGCGACGGCGCTGTACTCCGGAAACCAACGCGAATAGATCAGGGTGACGTCTTCGTCTACTCCGCAGTTTTCCCTCTCGCCGCATCCAGTGTCCAGGTATTGCCCTTCGTGAGGTCGGTTATCTTGGTCCACGTAACGGTAGTGGACGATGTTAGCAAGTCGGTTTCTCGGGATTTCCTCCAGCTGCGTCACCGTGCCGGTCACTTGGGCCCCATTCCACTGAAGGGCTGCGTAGGTGAAACCTTCGTTTCTAGCCATCGCGGCAAATGCTAATAAAACACAGCATGCGATAGTTAGCAGGACGACCCGGTTGTACAGATGGTCTAGTTCTGCCTCACGTGGATTAAACATCCAATGCTCCATGGCTTACGGGGGAATGTGTACCTATCGGCGAGGTACACAAGAACTTTATCGTCATGGCCAGCCAGGGCCAGGCCGCTTCTCTTCTGCTTCATGACCCGCGCGGTGCACCTGAACCGCCAGCAAGTTGGAAACTGGGGCCAGCCTGTTGCCCCGACTGCTTGCAATGGTTCAGAGGGCGATGTACCCCATACAGAGAGTTGGCACTTAACGGACACCCCCTTTTCGATGCGCGGACGGGCAGGGGGGATCGCACCTTATATGAGCAGTAAGAGAAATGTAGCATTAGGCCATCTATGGGCGATTTAAGTGTGTACAATGCGCGGCGCTCAGGTCCAGCTCTGGCTGAGCATTATTTATATAGGGAATTCAGATGTACGCTCTTCGCAACTTGTCAGCAGCCGTTCTGTTAGTTTTGACTGCTGGCTGTGCCTCCGGTTTGGATCACACGCAGGAATCTGAACTGGCTGGCTATCGTGCCAACCATCTTGACGTTCAAGAAAAAAGTCCAGGCCTGGCCGCAGGACTGGGCCTCCTGCCTGGCGGTGGATCGTTCTACGGGCGCGCTTACGGCTACGGCGTTGTCAACCTGCTGCTGTGGCCATTGTCCATTATCTGGGATCCTGTCAGTGGCTACGACGCAGCTGAGTCCATCAACTATCAGGCATCAAAAGCTCATGTAGCCAGCTTGAAGCGCCGGGACATGGATCGTCTTGACGCCAAGCTTTCAGCTAACGAGATTGATCTGAAAACCTACACCCTGGAAAAGCGAAAAGTCGACAATCTGTACTAATTATCCTGAACAGGGGGAGAGTCTGCTGTGATGAGCTGAACTTCAGGCTCGGTACTCATCGTGGCCGAAATTGCCTTATCCTTTCCCAGCGGCAGGCTAGTTGTTCTGCCGAGCTGGGTATAGCCTCCCCGATGAAAGCGCCGAGGCTCGTCGAAAAGATATTGCAGTAAAACCTCGACGAGCTCGTCGACATGAGTTGCATGAGCCGGTTGAATGCATTCATCTTGCTGCGAATGAAGGCACCACGTGTGCCTTCAATAACATCCTGGCTGATTCGGCGGTGTGCCATTGCAAGGAATGGTTCCGGCTCTGTGTATGCCCCGATAATCGCCCTGGCTGAAGTGGTTACACCCCGACAGCATAGCGACTGCAATGACCAGTAAAGCCAGCATCCCAGATTTCATCTTGTTTTCCCTATATGTGTAAGTTTGACTTGCATTCGCAACCTCTGATTCCTCACATTTCCCACTTCCGTCACACTTCGAACCCAGCGAATTGTCCCGCCGGCGTGCCGCACATCGCCATACCCTCAATACGAGCCGCCGGCGCGACATCGTAAGCTCGATCAGCCAAAAGTCGTATCCATTAATGACCAACTGCTCTGGCACAAGCCCCTCAGAGCAATGGTCCGCAGACTCGTAGATCGAGTAGCGTCCGCACCTACGGTCACCCGTCGAAAATCCCTACACAGTACATTGACCGGAGGCAGGCTAGAACGTTAACTGTATATACGTACAGTTATTCACGGCAAGGCTTGCATCATGAGCGTCACCTTTCTTGGCCCATCGTCGGCCGGCGCCGAAAAGCTGCGTCTTTACTTCTTTCACGTACCGGCCGATCGGGTGATCTGGGGCGTGGTGATTCAGCGTTCGCGATCATGACAAAGCCTGAGCCCGTCTTTGCGCTGATCGACTGCAACAGCTTTTATGCGAGTTGCGAGCGGGTCTTTCGGCCTGACCTCGCCAAAACGCCCATCGTGGTGTTGTCGAATAACGACGGTTGCGTGATTGCCCGAAGCTATGACGCAAAGCCCTTCGTGAAAATGGGTGCGCCTTACTTTCAGATCAAGGACCAATTACGCCGAGACGGTGTGATCGCCTTTAGCAGCAATTACGCGCTGTATGGCGACATGAGCGAGCGGGTCATGAGCATCATCGAATCGATGGTCCCCGCGCTGGAGGTCTACAGCATCGACGAGGCCTTCGCTGACCTTTCTGGCATCCCCGGCGACTTGACGGCTTTCGGCAGGCAGATTCGGGCGACCCTCTACAAGCGCACCGGCATTCCGGTGGGCGTGGGTATCGCTCGCACCAAAACACTGGCAAAACTCGCCAATCACACGGCAAAACGCTTGCTGGCGAAGACCGGCGGGGTGGTCGATATCTGCGATCCGTTCAACCGCGACTGGACGTTGCGTAACACGGACGTCGGCGAAGTGTGGGGCGTGGGCAAGCGCATGAAGGCCCATCTCGAAGTCATGGGGATCAAGACCGCGATGGATCTGGCGAAGGCCGATCCCTGGACGCTGCGGCAGAAATTCAGCGTTGTGATCGAGAAGACTGCGCGCGAGTTGTCGGGAACTCCATGCCTGGAGTTGGGGGAGGTCGATCCGCCGAAGCAGGAGATCTGCTGCAGCCGAATGTTTGGAAGCCGTTTGACGACTATCGAGCCCATCAGGGAAGCCGTCGCCACCTATACCCAGCGCGCCGCGGAAAATCTTCGGGCACAGAACTCGTTGTGCAAAAAAATCCGGGTCAGTATCCGAACGGGGATGTTCAATCCTGAGGAGGCCAAATATGCCAACGGCGCTCTGGTCGAATTGCCGTACCCCACCAATGACGTGCGCTTGATGACGAAAGCGGCAACGGAAGCGGTCAACCGGTTATTCCGGGAAGGCTTCAAATACAGCAAGGCCGAAGTCCTTTTAATGGACCTGCGGCAGCCCGGCGAATTTACCGACGACCTGTTCGCCCATTCGCAACCCGTGGAAGCCGAGAAGGTGATGAACGTGCTGGATAAGATCAATGCCAAGTGGGGGCGTGGAACGCTGCGCGCGGCGAGTGTGCCGGCTGCCCCTGAGTGGGCCATGCGGCGGGATCTGATGAGTCAGAGCTTTACCACACAAATCGGTCAGCTGTGGATCGTGAGGTGCAATTAGGGTCATCGCTGTCAGAAACGAGCGTTGCACGTGGTTTCCCTTAATTCCACCGTGGCACCCGCTCCCGAATGGCGAAAATCAGCCATTCGAATGAGGTTGGGCGTGCCCTTCAACCCTCCCGAACGCAGAGCCCGGGTTCTGAAGCCTGGCCGGGGGCCGAGGGTGATAAACGATGATCGATAGAGAAATTCGAACTAAATCATCAGTTTTAACGATGATCCTTTTGATTAACTTTTTATATAAGGAGTCGATAACAGAGCATTACGAAAAAATCAAAGGTTAAAAGGCGATGAGATCCAACTGGTTGGATAATTTGAAAGTAAGCAAGAAGCTCGGCTTGGGCTTTGGTGCCATTCTGCTGGGCGTTCTGGTGGTTACCGGGATTGGTTATGGCAGCGCGAACCTGCTTATCCAGCGACTGGAGAAAGCAGCCAGGGTCGCTGAAGTGAAAGCCGATATGCTCGACGTTAAAGTGGCGTCGCAAACCTACGCGGCCAGCCCCAGTGCCGGCGCTGCGGAAGCGTATAGCGTTGCCCTTGCGTCATTGAACAGCACCATCAATAAAGGTTTGCAGATCCTGACCGTCGCCAAAAACGTGGACATGCTCAGGGGGATCGATAACCAGGCAGCAGAACTCAAGAAAACCTTCGATCAACTGGTCAGCAACAACCAGAAAATCGATGGGGCGATGAAACCGTTGATCAAGGTCTCGGATGAAGTAAGCGCGACCTTCGAGAGCCTGCTGCAGAAGACGTTGGACGATGCTTCAAACTCGCCAGACCAGGCCAGTATCGACCATGTGAAAATTGCAGGCGACCTGCGCAATGGTATGACCAACTTCCGTCTGGTATTCCGTCGTTACTTGAGCATTCCTACCGAAGACAATCGCCAGGCCACTTTTGCGACTGCCGACGCGCTGGTTAGCCAGGTGGCTGAAGCCCGAAGCCAGTTACCCGCGCAGTCAACTGCAGCCGTTGACACCTCGCTTGTCGCGCTCCGGCAGTACAAGGAGAACATGGCGACGATCTCGCAGATGCTGCAACAAAATGACCAGATACGTGACGCGTTACAAAAGCTCACGACCGACACCGTAAAAAGTGTCGAGGACTTGATGGCCTCCCAGGTCGTTGCAGCAAACAATGAAAAGAGCAATGCGATCATCCAGTTGTTCAGTGTTGCGTTAGTGGTGCTGTTACTGGGTGTTCTCGCCGCAGCATTGATCACCCGCCAGATCACTCGTCCACTGAACGACAGCGTCATCGCTGCCCGTCGCATCGCCGATGGCGACCTGACCTACGACATTGGCACAGACCGGAAAGACGAACTGGGCCTGCTGCAAAACACCATGCAGCACATGACGTCTTCCTTGCGTGAACTGATTGGTGGCATCGGACAGGGCATTACCCAGATCGCAACCGCCGCCGAAGAGTTGTCGGCCGCGACCGAACAGACCAGCGCTGGCGTCACCCAGCAGAAACTGGAAGTGGACCAGGTGGCAACTGCCATGAATGAAATGGCTTCAACCGTGCAGGAAGTTGCACAAAACACCGAGGATGCGTCGCGTGCGGCCCGGCAAGCGACCGAGCGTGCGGCCCATGGCAGCACGGTCGTACAGCATGCAACCAAGGAAATCAGTCAGCTGTCTGGAGAGGTCGGGCAGTTGGGCGTGGCAATGCAGCGTCTGACCCATGACAGCGATAAGATCGGCAGCGTCATCGACGTGATCAAGGCCGTGGCGGAGCAGACCAATCTGCTCGCACTCAACGCCGCCATCGAAGCTGCACGCGCCGGCGAACAGGGTCGCGGCTTTGCAGTGGTGGCCGACGAGGTCCGGTCATTGGCTCAGCGGACACAGAGCTCGACCACTGAAATCGAAGCGCTGATCCAGGCCCTCCAGCACGGCACTGTGGAAGCGTCGAGCTTGATGGACGCCAGCATGCGGCGAACAGAGGGCACCGTCGAGCTGGCGCGGCAGGCCGAGCAAGCCCTCGTAGAGATTACGCGTTCCATTGGCACGATAGAGCAAATGAGCCAGCAAATTTCGGCTGCGGCCGAGGAGCAGAGCGCGGTGACCGACGAAATCAATCGCAGCGTGATCAGTGTTCGTGACGTCGCTGACCAGTCTGCTACCGCGACGGAGCAGAGTGCTGCCTCGACATTGGAACTGGCACGCCTGGGCAATACGCTGCAGAACATGGTGGCTCGCTTCAAGGTGTGACGACCCCCACGGTGGGCTGCACAAAAGAAACCGCTTCGGCGGTTTTTTTTTCCGTAGCATTCAGTGCGTTGCTCAGTGTACAGGCCTGTTGAAGAGTCATCTCGAGCGACTGGCTGGGCCGAAGGCTGGGCAAAGAGGGGAGCCGGGGAACAGACTGGCTCCGGGGGGCAGATCTTGAAATGCGCCTGTGGAGGCCGGCCTGATCGCGATGACCGGCAGATCAGTTTCCATCGGCTTCACGCGCCATTCATCTTCCACCGGGCACTAATCCTTCCTGATGCACCTCTGTCCTGTAAGCGCAGATTTCCTGCGACTCGTACTGGAGGTCATCATGGGTATCGAAGACAACGGGCCAGATAACGCATATCAGGGTCCAGCGGAGCCGGGCAGCGAAGAAGAGATTTATCCCGACACGCACGCTGATAACGAGTCAGCCCGGCAGGGTGAAGACGCGGCAACTGCAGCCCGAAACAAGGGGCTGGATGAGATGGAGATTCCTGACAATCCGCCTGTCGACGAGGACGAAGAGCCCTCTCCCGGTAACAGCTAGCGGCCGATGTCACACCAAACCCCACCCAGCGTGGGGTTTTTCTTACAACACGACGAATGTGTTACACAAACGAGCCACTCGTCGGAACGCGAGCACTAACAAGGGGTTGGGCACTCCATTCATTAATCAAAAAATAAGGTGCCCCGGATGAGACCTCAGACCAACGATATTCCTAACGCACTCGACCTGATCAGCGAGCTGGATCAGGCAACTGAGCAGATGATGTCTATCCCCGTCGAGCACATCGGCGGCATGCAATGGGAAGAGGCTTTCGTGCGGCAGCAGAGCGCTTTCAGAAAATGGCGCGACTATTTGTACTGCAAAGCCGATGAACGCCCGGCGGTTCGCCTGCTTAACATCGCCTGATCTGCGAACAGCTCCACCCGCATCAAGCCAAGCATGGGCGCTCATTTCTGCACAATGCGTTAGCGACGTCCTGCAATCCGCTCCACCGCGGCTAGCACCTTGGGCCGCTGCGCCTGCCATTCACTTTTGGTGATACCCAGCAGCACGGCGTCGATACGCTTGCCATCGCGCACGATGTGCTCCCGCCGTACGCCTTCGATCACGAAGCCGAATTTCTGGTGCATCTTGATCACCCCCGGGTTGATCTCAAGCACTTCGCAATTGAGTTTTTCCAGTCCTGCGGCGCCGAACGCGTGGTCGAGCATCCACAATTCCACCTGACTGCCGAGCCCTTTGCCCTGCAGCGTGGTGTCGAGGTAAAAGGCCCAGTCTGCCGTGCCGTGGGTGGTGTTGATGGCGCTCAGGGACACAACGCCAACGGGCGCAGCTTCCATCACGATGACGAAGACCTGCTGCCGGGCGCTGTCACGCAGCCCCTCAAGCCAGTTCAGATGCTCGGCCTCGCCGATTTCATGGTCCGTGTACATGAACTTGCGCACGTCTGGCTGGTTGCGCAGTTGCCGAACGCTGGCCTGTTGATCGGCGGGCAGTTCGAGGATCGGCACGACTTTCATTGAGTCCCTTTTAAATACGTCATACGGCTGTTGAATCCGATTCAGGCTGCACCGCGAGCGGTGCATGATCAATTGCGGTGCGGCGAAAAGAGGTTTTTTCGAAGTCACTGGAACGAATCGATTGGCGATTTAGTCAACCTTTCTCACACCCAGGAGGCAAAACTATTATGGCAAGCGATATCACCGAACAACTGCGTGACGATCTTTATCAGAAAACCCGTTCCGAGCTGAACACTTTTCTCGACGAGACCAATGCCTTGCTGGCGGCAGGGGATGCCTTGAATGAGGATCGCACCACCCAGGCCCGTGAGCGGCTGAAGGATTTTCTGGCCCGCGGCACCAGCGCAGTGACCGAGATCGAGATGGAAGCCCAACCTGCGCTGACCCGCGCGGTGGGCATTGCCAAATCCTACGTGACGACCCATCCCTGGGCCGCCGTCGGCGTGGCTGCAGGCCTTGGCCTGGTTGCCAGCCTGTTGCTCAAACGCAACAGGGATTGAGGAGGCCATCGTGGTTCGCCGCCGATTTCCGGTGGATCCGTTAAGTCCGACCAGCGGCCGGCTTGCGTTCGCCGGCCTTTGCACGCCCGTCATTTACCCTCGTTATCGGCTGGTACTATTCATGGCGGGTACCGTAGCGGAGGCTGGATTCGGCACCGCTCTGGCGCCGGCCAATGTCCTGCGCAAGCATCAATGGGGGATACGCATGAATGTCGACGAAGACACTGTTCGTCAGTTGGCCCAGTTGATCTGGGAGTCCGAAGGCAAGCCTGAAGGGCAGGAATCCCGTCACTGGGAAATGGCCACACGCCTGGCGGAGTCCGCTGCCATGGCGCCGGTTCGCACTTCAAGCAAGCACAAGGTCGATACGTTGTTCCCGTCGCCCGATGAGGCAGACCCCAACGTGTGACAGGTCTGGAGCTCGCCCGGACGCAGTGTCAGGGCAGAGCTCGGATCAACCGCGCAATCAAACAGCTCGCGGCATCAGACTGACCCGGAAGCCTGCCGGGCAACGCGGCGATCACCCTGCCGTGCATCCATCAGCGCCCAATACCACATGCCCAGACCGCCCAGCGTCAATGCCGCTGCCGCATAGCCCGTGGCCGGCAGGCCGTATCCCGCCGCAATCACTGCGCCACCCGCCAGCGGCCCAATGGCGTTGGCCATATTGAACGCGCTCTGCACCAGTGCGCCCGCGAGAGATTGCGCATGGGGCGCAACGTCCATCAGGCGGGTTTGCAGGATCGCCGCCAGGCCCACGCCGCAACCAATGAAAAACACCAGCGGAATGAGCAGCCACAGGTTATCGGTGGCCGAGGGATACAGCGCCAGCACCAGCGCGGTGAAGCCCAGCGAGACGCCAGCGGCGAGCATGGTGGCGCGGTCGGCGGCCCAGCCGCAGATCAGATTGCCCACCGTGGTACCCAGACCGAACACCGCCATTACCACCGGAATCATGAAGCTCGATGCATGGGTGACCTCGATCAGGGTGGCGGCCAGATAGGTGTACACGCAGAAGATCCCGCCGAAGCCGATCCCGGCGATGCCCAGGGTCAGCCACACCTGCCGCGAGCGCAGGGCGTTGAGTTCGCGCAACGGGCTGGCGTCTGCCTGGGCAGGGGACGCGGGGGCGAGGCAGCGGATCAGCACCGCCGTGATGGCAGCCAGCCCGGCAACAATGGCCATGCCCCAGCGCCAGCCGATGGTCTGGCCGATCCAGGTGGCGAACGGCACGCCGATGATGGTGGCGATGGTCAGCCCCATGAAAACGCGGGAGACGGCCTGGGCGCGGCGATTCTTCGGCACCAGGGACGCGGCCAGCAGCATGGCCACGCCGAAATACGCGCCATGGGGAAACCCGCTCAGAAAGCGGAAGAACACCAGCCACGGCAGCGAAGGCGCCACGGCACTCAGCCCATTGGCGATTCCGATGAAGGCAGCGAGGGCCACCAGTAGCGCCCGTCGCGGCAGGCGTACGCCGAGGACCATGATCACCGGTGAGCCAATCACCACGCCCAATGCATAGGCACTGATGGCGTGCCCGGCGAGCGGCTGGGTGACCTGGAAATCGCCGGCAATAAACGGCAGCAGGGTCATCGAGGCAAATTCGGTGGTGCCGATGGCAAACGCGCCCATGGCGAGGGCGAAGAGCAGCCAGCCCATGTTGAAGTCATGCGGGGTGTCGGAGGTATTCATGGGAGATCGAGAAGGGTTTCCGGGAAGAAGCATGCTGTGATGCCTGAAACCGATTTCAGTTCAACCCGCGATACACGCCGCCTGACGCGGGTGGCGTATCAGGCGGCGGTTCAGCTCGATCAGTCCTTGGGTTTGGCATCCGGCAGGGCCGCACCTTTAGGCCACAGCATCCAGATCTGGCCTTGCTGCTTCATATTGCCAGCCAGCTCGCCGGCCGCGTCGCCGGTGCCCCAGAACATATCGGCGCGGACTTCGCCGGCGATGGCGCCGCCGGTGTCCTGCGCCGCAACCGGGCGTACCAGCGGCGTGCCGTCGGGGCGGGTCGATGACAGCCACAACAGGCTGCCGAGGGGGATGACCTTGCGATCAATCGCCACGCTGTAGCCAGCGGTCAGCGGCACGTTCAGCGAGCCGCGCGGGCCTTCGGTGCTGTCCGGGCGCTGAGTGAAGAATACGTAGCTCGGGTTGCTGCCCAGCAGTTCATTCACGCGTTCGGGGTGCGCAATCGCCCAGTCGCGGATGCGGCCCATGGACACTTCGTCCTTGGTCAATTGCCCTTGCTCCACCAGCCAGCGGCCGATCGGCTTGTACGGGTAGCCGTTCTGATCGGCATAGGCGATGCGCAGCTGACGGCCGTTCTCCAGCTGAACCCGACCCGATCCCTGGATTTGCAGGAACTGCAGGTCGATGGGGTTTTCCAGCCAGGCCAGCACGGGGGCGTTGGCGCCTTTGTTGCCGATGGTGGCGGCGTCGTCGTAGGGACGCAGCACGCGGCCGTCAAGGCGCCCGCGCAGGCGCTTGCCCTTGAGCTCGGGATAGATGCTGTCGAGGTTGACGATGATCAGGTCATCGGGCACGCCATACACCGCCACCGGGTGTGCGTCGTTGCGCTGCTCGCTGCCTTTGTAGATGGGCTCGTAATAGCCGGTGATAAGGCCGTTGGCGCCGTGCTCGGAGGAACGCAGGCTGTAGACCTGCAGCTGGTTCTTGAGAAAGTCGCGCACCGCCGCAGGATTTTGTGGCACCTGGGCGGCGAGGGCGCACGTGCCACCCCAGACCGGGTCTTTGGCCAGACGCTTGCACGCCGAGAACCAGCTGTTGTAGCCCGCCATCAGGTCGGTGTCGTTCACCGCCGGCAGTTTGTCCCACTCGACGCTGACGTAGGTCGTCGCTTCGGAGGGCTTGGTCTTCGGCGCACCGCCGTCACAGGCGGCGAGCAGGGCGATCAGGGGAGCGAGGCAAAATACGAAACGGCGCCAGAGCAGGCTTGTGGTCATCACGCGGGGTGTTTCCTGAGAATCATGCGAAGGCGGCTAGCTTGGTGAAAGCGGACGGCGGCGTCAAATGGATGAGGGAATCATTTGCATGAAAGCTCACATGTCTGCCGAACCGCTTTAAACGCGGATTTGCCGCCGACATTGCACTTTTTTGCCTTCAGCCGTTCTGACCTTGGCCGGGACGCGCTGATGAACGCGGTGTCCCGTTCGTTGAAACCTGGGATTGATGCTCGCCGTGTTCACTGTTTTATCCGTTTGCCGTCACCTGCGCCCGCTGTTTGCCCTGTGCATGCTCGGGCTCTGCGCGGCGGGTTGTACGCGCCAGGACGGCCGGGATGTCGCCACGCAGTTCAGCGAGACCCGCCCCCAGGAGTTCTTCCAGACCAGCGTGGACCGCATGGCCACACTGGCCATGGCCGACAACCTCGACAGCCTCTATCTGCTGATGAACAAACTCTACCTGCGCAATCCCGGCGAGTGGCGCAAGTCCGGCTTCGTTGACGCCGCAAGTGCGGAGCGCAACGTGCGACAGGCCATCGAGCAACAGAAGCCGTTGCCGCAGTTGGGCACCCGGCGTGACCTCGCCGCGCTGAGCTACGCCCTGAGCCCGGAGTTTCTTGGCGACCGCGTCGGTGCGTTCATCTATGCCATCGGCAGCATGCTGGTCACGGCCCACGGCGGGCGCCTGGAATTTTTCATGACCGACCAGATCAACCCGACCTTCGTCAGCAACGCCGCGCGCAATATCGAGAAGGCCACCTGGCTGCTGAGCCAGCGACAGAACGCCAATGGCGAGCTGTTGCTGTTCTCCAACGAAATTTCGGAGGAGGGCAGCAACCTCAGTTTTGCCACTGAATTCGGCAAGATCGTGGCGCGCCTGGATCTGCTCACCCAGATGCTCGACGAGCGATATAGACGCATCGGTTTGAATTACGCCCAGAGCCTGCTGTTCCTGAACTTCCTCCCGGTGCAATGACGCCCCGCCGGGCCGGGGGAAAAACCTTTTTTTTGCGCCCCTCATCCTTGGCGACTTTCGGTCGATAGCCCATCAGGAGTATGCAAAACAATTACAAAATATTTGGCATGGGGACGACGATGTTTAAAACAGTGCAGGCGCGCTATACGGTCATATTTGTGGCCTTGATTGTGGTGATCGCGGTGATCACTGAACAGGGCATCGTTCACTTGGTCACGCCCAAGGTCCGCGCGACCCAGGAGCAGGTAGTCCTGAGCCAGGTTGATCAGATCGGCACGCGTATCCTGTCGGACTTGGCCCGCGTAGAGGCCCAGTCCCGGGCGATCACCCAGGCGGTGCCGCTGCTGGACAGCGATGGCATCGACAAGGTGCTGCCAGGCCTGGTTGATCAGTACGGCGATCAGAAAGTCTTTGGCGGCGGCGTCTGGCCGATGCCGGACAAGCGCACCCCGGGGCGCAACAAGCACAGCTCATTCTTCCACCGTGACGGCAGTGGCCAACTGGTGGTGAGCACCTTCTGGAACTCCGACCCTGCGCCCAACTACTGGGAACAGCCATGGCACCGCGCCGGGCAGAACGCACCCAAGGGCAAATGCGCCTGGGCCGCTGCCTACCAGGACGAAGCCAGCCCGCAGCCGCGCACCAACTGCGCCATGGGCATCTACAAGGATGGCGCGCTGTACGGCGTTTCGACCATCGACGTCACCCTGGGCTTCTTCAACGGCCTGATCCAGGAAAAGGAAAAAGACATTCAGGGTCAGGTGATGATCGTCGAGCGCGACGGCAAGATCCTGACCAACCAGAGCCGCATCCCCGGCGAAATCATCCTCAAGAACATTTCCGGCTTCAGCGGCCAGTCGATGTTCGCCAAGGCCATTCAGGAGGGTCTGGGCAAGATCTCCGGCGACGCTGTGTATTCCCAGGAATACATCGACCCGCAACTGGGTGATCTGACCTTCTTCCTGCGTCCGGTCGCGGGCACGCCGTGGGTCATCGCCACGTCGCTGCCGACCGCCATGCTCACCGCCAGCAGCACCGAAGTGCTGAAGACCCTGGGCTGGTTGCAGATCCCGCTGGTCATTCTGTTGCTGGTGGTGCTGGGCTTTGCCTTCCACCGTCTGCTGGCACGCGTGACCGTTCTGCGCACCAACATCGACGCGCTGTCTTCGGGTGAGGCTGACCTGACCCGCCGTATTCCGATCAAAGGCCAGGACGAGCTGGACGCTGTTGGCCATTCGGTCAACAAGTTCATCGCCTTCCAGCAAGCCATGATTGTCGAGGTGCGCAACGGCACCGAGCAGATCTCGGCCGGGCTGGTGCAGTTGCAGGATCAGTCGCGCAACATCAACCAGATCCTCAACCGTCACGCTTCGGAAACCGATCAGGCGGTGACCGCGATCAACGAGATGAGCGCCACCGCCGACAGCGTCGCCGAGAGCGCGACGCAGACGGCGAGCTTTACCCAATCGGCCAATGACGCAGCGCAGCGTTCCCGTGACGTCGTCGACGAAGCCTCGGTCAGCGTGCGGGCCTTGGTGGCGGAAGTCGAAGACGCGACGAAATACGTGCAGGAAATGCAGGTCGATGCCAAGCGCATCACCGATGTGCTCGGGGTTATCGGCGGCATCGCCCAGCAAACCAACCTGCTGGCCCTCAACGCGGCCATTGAAGCGGCGCGGGCAGGTGAGCAGGGCCGTGGCTTTGCGGTGGTGGCCGATGAGGTGCGGGCGCTGGCCGGTCGTACCCAGCAGAGCACGTCGGAGATCAACGAGATGCTCGCGCGGCTGGAGCAGGGCGTGAGCACTGCCGTGGGCGCGATGGAAAAAACCAAAGTCAGCTGCCAGTCCACCGCCGACCGCACGTCGCGGGTCAACGAAGGCCTGGATGGCATGGCTGGTTCCGTGCTGCGCATTCATGACCTGAGCGCGCACATTGCAACGGCGGCAGAGGAGCAGAGCGCGGTGACCGAGGAGATCAACCAGAACATGATCGCCATTCGGCACATGGTCGGTGAGCTGGTGGGCTGTGGTCAGCAGACCGACACCAGCGTTGACGCGCTGATGGCGTCCAACGAGCGACTGGTGGCGATGATCGATCGCTTCAAGGTTCGCTAACCGGCGATTCATTCACTCGCACAACACAAAGCCGGAGCCCTTAAAGCTCCGGCTTTTTCGTGTGGATGCTCAGTAGCTTTCGCCGCGAATGTATTCCTGCATTTTTTCGATCAGCCTGGCCTGCTCGGCGATGGCCGCCTTGACTAGGTCGCCGATGGACAGCAGACCGATCAGCCGGCCTTCGTCCACCACCGGCAAATGGCGCAGCCGGCGGTCGGTCATGATGTTCATGCAGTGCTCGACGGTGTGCTGCGAACCCACGGTCTGTACGTCGTGGGTCATGATCTCGCTGATCGGCGTGCCGGCCGAGGCGCGGCCCTTGAGCTCCATCTTGCGGGCGTAATCCCGCTCGCTGACGATGCCAACCACCTTGCCATCGCGCACCACCGGCACGGCGCCGATGTTCTTTTCGGCCATCAACTTGATCGCCTCGAGGACCATCTCCCCAGGCCCGACGGTGTGAACGTCAGCGTGATGCGGGTCTTTCAACTTCAGTAGTTCTGCTACGGTCGTCATGCTGGCCTCTCCGGCGCGTTTCTTGTGAGCACGGCCGGTCTGGCCGTGCATAGAGAATCGTCGAGAGATGGCATTCCGGCAAGTTTGAAAGCGCCATGCCCGGCCCTGAAAGCGTCACCGGCCCGGTTTCCCGACGCAGCATCGGCGCGCCGGCACGATGTCAGCCGATCCGCCGCGACAGGCCACCGTGTCCCTGGGCATGAGTCGGTGCCTTGGCCGGCGATGAAGGGCGCTGTTGCAGCAGGCCGGCAACGTCACGGGTCTGCAGGACGAACCCTTGCACCCAGTCCACGAAGGTCATCTCATCAAGGGCCTTGAGCGGCAGTTGTGTGCACAGGCGAACCGAGTGCTGCTCATCCAGCGCCAGCCAGCAGCCGCTCATGGCGCCGCTGTCGAAGTTGAGCCTCATCAGCCGCTCGTACAGGCTCGGGTCGGGGCGCAGCGACAGTTTGCAATGCAGGATCGCGACGTCGCCGCCCGCCGGGATCTCGATGATGACCACTTCGCGGCCCTCGTCGAACAGCGCGCACACGCCGTTTTCGAGTTGCAACGCCGTGCCCAGTTGTTTGCCCAGTGCCTGAATGCAGGCGTCTTCTTGTGTCGTCGTGTTCATCATCTGCGGTGTCCTGTCCGGGGTTTCGATTGAATCAATGGAAAGTCATGGGCGTCGGCCTAGCGCGGCCGGAAGGCGCCGTTGCCGACCTGGCCCAGTTCAAGGGCGGGCTGCGAGTCGCCACGGTCGGCAATGTCGCCGTCGGCGGTGGCCTTTTTCGGGTTGGTAGGGTCCATGCCGTACTCGAAGGTGACTTCGCCCATCAGGCGTTCGATGCTCAGTGCGCTGCCACTCTTGTAGCTGACGAACGGGAAGGGCGTGCCGAACGAGTCTTCCTTGGCTGCGGTCTTGAACACCGCGATGCTCTTGATGCGCAGATTGTTCTTGTCGCCGAGCATGTCCTTGAGCATCGCGTCGGTCAGGCTTCCGTCCAGCGCGCCGGTTTCGATGCGTTCCTTGATGTCGTCGCGGACCTCAAGCTTGATTTCCGCGCGAGTAGTGCCCTTGGTGTCCTTCATCGCGTCGAGCAGGCCTTTGAACTGCGGGTCGGCGCTCATCATGTCGTGAATGCGCCGGGCGTTGCCTTCGTTGCAGTCGCGGCCGAGCATCTGTTTGACGCGGTCGATCTGCCGCTTGGACGGCGCGGCCTGATCCAGCCGGTTGACGTTGTTGTGCTTGACCACCATGTCCATCAGCGACATCAGGCTCGAGCCCTGGCCGGCAGCGGTGTTCTGCCGGTCGAGCTGGCGCAGGCTCTGGCGCGCGGCGTATTGCGCGTCGTTCTCGTCTGGCGTGGCCGTCAGGTATTTGCTCTTGAGGTCCTGCAGCACCTGCTCAGGATTCTTCCCTTCAGCCGACGGATTCTTGCTCATGCCGGGGAAGGCCTTCTCCAGTGTTTCGCCCAGGGTTTTGACGTCGGCGGTCTGCAGCGGCAGGGCGTTCTTGAAGCGCACGTCGTAGCTCTTGCCGGTCTTGTTGTCGAACGCCAGTGTCGCGCTGACCCCCAAGGGTGCACCGCCAGCCACGAACAGGTTGCTGGGGCGCGACGTAAAGACGGTGCTGAACATCCGCGCGTAGCCGGTCACCGAACCTTTTTCGAGGAAGCGGGCGCGGTTGCTGCTGTAGATGTCGGTGTGCAGGCCATCGCTGCCATGGCCCTCGGTGCGTTCCCGTTCGGCGCTGAGCAGTGACACGGTTCCCAGCAGGCCGGCGCCGAAGCGCATGAAGCCGGCGACGGGCTCCGCATCGGTCTGGCCCTTGTTGGTACGGGATTCCAGGTTGACCCCTGCATCCAGGTCGAACGCGTGCTTGCCGGTGGTGCGCACTTCCTTCTCGACGCCACGATCCATCAATTCCATCGGTTTGAGGCCACCCTGGGTCGGGCGCTTGCTGCTGGCCAGCGGCGTCTGCATCAGGTCGGCCATGAAATCATCGATTTCGTCGTCACGGATGAAAAAGCTCAGCGCCGTGCTGTTGGCGTATTTGTACTTGGCGTCCAGGCTGCCGCCGAACCAGCCACCGTTGGACTGGATGTTGGCGTGGCTGTCGCCGGGCGTGGTTTTGGTGTCACTTTTGCCGCCACCAAAACCGAAGCTTCCTGTGCCGCTGATGGCGCCTTCGCGGCTCATCGACACTTTCAGGCCGCGATCAAAGCGGGTGAAGGTCAGGCCGTAGGTGCGCTCCGGATCGATGTTGCCGCGAAAACCGAGGAAGGCCGGTTCCGCCGGGCCCGCGACGCCGCCGGTGATACCGCCGCCGTAGTTGCGGTTCAGCTTGACGCTTTCCCGGGGTTCAAGATCGCGAAGCGCCTGGGTCAGGCTGCGCGTGACATCGGCGTTATTGGGGCCGGCAGGGGTTTCCAGTCCCTGCAATATGTTGCGCTTGAGCGGGTGGTTGTCCTTGCGCAAGTGCTTGAGCAGGTTCTTGGTGGCGTCGTAACTGGCTTCGAGGGAGGCGTGGTCACGAAAGCCCGCGTCGGTGTAGCGTTTGACCGGGCTGCCTTCGTAGGTGTCGTTGTGCAGGGCGGCCAGCGCCGTGGCGATGGGGGCGAAATCCTTGGCGCCCGGTTTTTTCACTTCATCGGCGAACCCGTCGAGGGCGGTGCTGATGTCGTTGAGCACCTTGACGTCCAGGGCCAGGCGGGCCCGCAGCAGCGCCTGTTTATCGCCCTGAGTGCGGGAGCCATCCAGCGGTTTCTCCGTGTTGCGACGCTCCAGGGTGAAATGCGCATTCTCCAGCGAGTCGAGCAACTGCCCCAGCTCATGGGCGTTGTCGATGCCGCTGTGGCGCATGACGCCGGCCACTTGCGGCAGCATGTCGTTGGTGCGCGGCTTGCCCCGAAAGGCCGGATTGACGGTGCCGTTCTTCAGCAAGGCGCCCTCGTCCTGAGCCAGTTCACGGAGGGTTTTCTGCAGGTCCTCGGTGACGCTGGTCTGGAACCAGTTGAACAGCTCTGCCAGCTCGCCCGATTCATGTGACGTCAGGCGGGGCGCCAGGTCATCAATGCGCTGTGCCATTGGCCGCCCCGGCGCTCCGGTCGCCGTCGTCGCGCGGGTGTGGAGTTCGCGCAGCAGCGCGGTTTCTTCGGTGTAGATCGGCCTCAGGCCTTCGCGGCCTTTCCAGGCGTGCTGGAGGCTGTCGGCCGGCACTTTCGCCGCGCCGGTCAAGGACAGATGAGCCGTCAGGTAATTCTGCCTTAGGGTGGCGGGGGCATATTGCTTCACCTTCATGCTCTCGACGTTGTTACTGCCCATCACGTTGACGGTGAGCTTGGCCGAGCCCCTGCGCAGGGTTTCCGGCTCGGCGGCTGCCAGCCGATTGAAGGCCGCGTGGTCATTGCGCGGGGCCGCCGGCGCGGGTGTTGCGGCTTCCCACCCGGTCGCGGTTTTGACGAATTCTCCCGCGCTGGTGGTAGCCACCAAACGTCCGTCGTGATGGGGGCGCAGGTCCTGAAGAACGGCCCCCGGCGGGGTGGTCGGGCCCTGAACCGCTTGCCAGGCCCGCTGAGGATTGAGCTTTCGAGCGTTGGCATCGTCGCCGCTCAGCCGAAACAGGGCGCCGCCGCGCAGGGCGAACCAATCCTTGCCGCCCGTGCTGATCGCCTGGATATCACCGGTGCCGGGTGGCTTGGGCAACTGCGCGCGTTCGCCGTTCTGGTCATGCAAACGCAGTTCACCGTCGCTCAGGGTCATGAAATTCTGATCGTTCTGTACCGCCAGTTTGTCGGCGACCAGATGCTCGGCGCCGCGCAGGGCGGTGCCCTTGGCTTCGGTCCCGCGACCCTGCAGGGCCAGATCGGCGCCGCGACCCATGTCATGGGCGGCGGCCTGGGGCACCACTTTCAACTGTTTGAGCTTGCCGTCCTTGTCGATGATGTAAGCGAAGCCGTCCTGGCCTGCCTGCAGGGCTTTGATGTCCTTTTCGGTGGTCTTCTTCCATTCCTCGGTGCGCGGGTCCTGGACCAGCAGCGTGTTGTCGTGGCTGGCGATTTTGCCCCGTGGCAGCTGGATTTGCGCGGCGGCCTCAGGTGTCAGGACAGGCAAGCCGTGCTGACGGTCCATAACCAGCGGCGCCATGGACCAGCCGGGGACGAAGTCCTGTCTTTTGTCATCCCATGCGGCGCTGTGCTCCAGGCCTTGCTGATCCTTGACTCGGGCGTGCAGGACATTTTTATCGTCGTGGAAGAAGTCGCTGACGGTGTGATTGCCGAAGGCAGCCAGCAGGGCGGGTGAGGGTGGCGCTGGCTGCAGCGTGAGCTCGCCCGTGACGAGCATCGTTTTCTTGCGATCATCTACGGCCGGCATTGTCGCCTGCAGCAGTTTGCCCGACGCCGTCGTCGCCAGCAGGCGCTGCCCCGCGATGGCCACCGATTTGGGTTTCAGCGCCTCGTCGTTGTCCGTGCCGGTGGGCGTGATCAAGTGGTGCACATCGTGCACGCCCGCGCCCAGGGCATTGCGCTGCACCAGCAAGTGCTGGCCTTGAGTGTCTTCGCTGAGCGCCATCAGTTGACCGTCCGGCGAGCGCCCCAGCGCCGTGACCTTGTGATCGAAATTCAACGGGGTATTCAGATCATTCAGCGAATACACCAGGCCTTCGCCGTTGAGCCCGAACAGGTTGCCAGCGCCGATGTTGTGCAGGGTTTTCAGCGTTGCGCCCTGGGTGTTCTCATGCCACTGGCCCCCTTGCAACGCGTACAGCTTATTTTCGTGAATGCGCCAGGCCATGTTGTTGGCGTCTTTGTGCACGCCGGTGACCTGCGCGCGGTGGGCATCGGTGGGCATCGCCACATCGAAGGCGTTGTTCGCGCGTTTTTCACTGCTTTTGAACAGGGAAATGGCCGCGTCACTGGCATGGGCGTGGAGCAGCCGGTGCTGCGTATCCACCAGCAGGTATTCGGTTTTCTCTGCACTCTGATTGAGCTCCGCCAAGCCCTGATAACGCTGGTCGTGCTTGCTCAGAATGCCTTCGAGCAGGCGCTCGGTGCGGTTGGGCTGGCCGGAGCCGCCAAAAGTGAGTTGCTGATTGTGCAACGCCATGCTCAGCCGGGTTGTCATCGCCATGGCGGGTAGCTGGGTTGTCGCAGGACCGGTGGGCGGCACCGGCGCGTTCGCCTGTGGCGCGGCTGATGCAGCGGCCGTAGTTGATGCCGCCGCCGCGTTGGGTGCGAGCGCAGTGTTGGTGGTGTTCCCGGCCCCGGAGGCGCGTGGGATGGACGAGGCATCGCCCGGCCGGGCCTTGAACAGACCGCCTGCGAAGTGGCGGCTTTTCTGCAGCGTCGACCGGCTGGCAGTGGCCATGCGCGCCAGAACGTTTTTACGCTGCGTGGGGCCGGTTGCCGTTGCAGCGGCAGGGTTCAGATGGGTGGTGCCGACATTGGTGGTCTGGCCACGTGAGACTGTAGGTAAAGCCATGCTGACGCCGTCCGTGCAAGTGAGTACTTTGCAGGGTGAGTGGCGTCAGGCAGGCAGGTGGTTCCCGATTAACGAAAAGATCAGGCAGGTCCGTCAGAGGGTTTGCGCCGGGGGCGGGAGATCACCGATTCGATGTTCTTGCGCCCGATCAGCAACGGGCTTTTGGCTTTGCGCGAGGCCGGCATGTCCGCCAGCCATTTGTACATCACCAGACAATCCACCAGCCCGAGCCGGGCATGGCGGTAAGCGCGGGGCAGACGGCCGACGATCTCAAAACCGAGTTTCTGCCAGAGCGCGACGGCGACGTCGTTGGTGGCGACCACGGAGTTGAACTGCATGGCCGAGAAGCCGCTGTCCAGCGCCAGTTGCTGGGAGTGCTCGCACATCAGGCGCGCGACGCCACGACCGCGCGCGGCCGGGGTGACCATGTAGCCGCAGTTGCTGACATGGCTGCCAGGGCCGGCAGCGTTGGCCTTGAGGTAATAGCTGCCCAGCAATATGCCGTCTTCTTCGGCGATCAGCGTGTGCAGCGGGTATTCCAGCCACAGGTGCCGGGCTTGCTCGACGCTCAGGTCGGGGGCGTAGGCGTAGGTTTCCTGCGCCAGAACAACAGCCTGAAAGGTGGGCCAGAAGACCGCGAAGTCATCGGCGGTCATGGGGCGGATGTGGATCATGGATCAATTCCGGAATTCGGGGAGAGGCAGGTGCTTGCGGCATAGCACTTGTTGGAGTGACCGGGGTGGCGCTGTACGTTGCTCACAAAGAGGTTCTTTCAGCCGCTGGATATTTAGCGGCTGTTCCGGCCTCTTCGCGAGCAAGCTCGCTCCCACAATTGGGCGCCCACAGGGGTGGTGCAGTGTCATGCCTGAAGTATGACCTCAGGCCATGCGCCGTTAGGAAACCACTCGATAACACGGCACATACGCCGCGCCGCCCGGCAGTTTCATCCGGTGCTGCTCGACGAAGGCCTGCAACAGCTTGTCCAGCGGCTGCATCACTTCCGCGTCGCCGTGGATTTCATACGGACCGTGTTCCTCGATCAGGCGAATGCCCTTGTCCTTGACGTTGCCCGCCACGATCCCGGAGAACGCCCGGCGCAGGTTGGCCGCCAGTTCGTGGGGCGGCAGGTCGCGGCGCAGTTGCAGGCTGGCCATGTTGGCGTGGGTCGGATCGAACGGACGCTGGAAGCTCTCTTCGATCTTCAGCAGCCAGTTGAAGTGGAACGCGTCGGCGCGGTCGCGGCGGAACTGGCGCACCGACGCAAGGCCCAGGGTCATCTGCCGCGCCACTTCAGACGGGTCGTCGATGATGATCTGATAATGCTTGTGCGCGGCGTCGCCCAGTGTCGCGCCGACGAACGCGTGCAGCTGCTCCAGGTACGGCGCGGTGCTTTTCGGGCCGGTGAGAATGACCGGGAACGGCAGGTCCTGGTTGTCCGGGTGCATGAGGATGCCGAGCAGGTAGAGGAATTCCTCTGCCGTGCCTGCGCCACCCGGGAAAATGATGATGCCGTGGCCGACACGGACGAAGGCTTCCAGGCGCTTTTCGATGTCCGGCAGGATCACCAGTTCGTTGACGATCGGGTTCGGTGCTTCGGCCGCAATGATGCCCGGCTCGGTCAGACCCAGGTAACGGCCGCCGGTGATGCGTTGCTTGGCGTGGGCAATGGTCGCGCCCTTCATCGGGCCTTTCATCACGCCGGGGCCACAGCCGGTGCAGATGTCCAGCTTGCGCAGGCCCAGCTCATGGCCGACTTTCTTGGTGTATTTGTATTCTTCGGTGTTGATCGAGTGACCGCCCCAGCACACCACCATCTTCGGTTCGACGCCGGGGCGCAGGGTCCGGGCGTTGCGCAGCAGGTGGAAAACGTAATCGGTGATGCCCTGGGAGCTGCTCAGGTCGATGCGCTGGCTGTCGAGCTCGCTCTCGGTGTAGACGATGTCGCGCAGGGCGCTGAACAGCATTTCCCGGGTGCTGGCGATCATCTCGCCGTCGACGAAGGCGTCGGCCGGGGCGTTCAGCAGTTCGAGGCGCACGCCACGGTCTTGCTGGTGAATGCGCACTTCGAAGTCCTGGTAGGCCTCGAGGATGGTTTTGGCGTTATCGACATGGGCGCCGGTGTTGAGAATGGCCAGGGCGCACTGGCGGAAAAGGGTATAGATGCTGCCGGAGCCTGCGGCGCTGAGTTGCTGGACTTCACGTTGCGAGAGTGTTTCCAGGCTGCCCTTGGGGCTGACCGAAGCGTTGATGACGTGTCTTGGAGCCATGCTTGATTCCTTGAAAGCGGTGCCGGCCGCCGCGAGGGGGCAGGGCACGAATACAGTGAACGTCCGGGACGCTCACCCATGGGGCCATTTTTTACATCGGTTGGTCAGGAAAGCAAACGTTGTGAGCGCGAATCTGGAAATTTCCCGTGACCCCGGTATGCTGCACGTCGACGTCCAGACCCATCGGCCTTCCCGACGCTATGATCTTCAACTTCACGATTTTTCTCCTCACCCTTGTCGCCATGGAAGGGGTCGGCTTTCTGGCCCACAAGTACGTCATGCACGGCTGGGGCTGGTTCCTGCACAAATCCCACCACGAAGAACAGCTCGGCGCCTTCGAAACCAACGATATTTATTTGCTGGCGCTGGGCATGGTGGCGGTCGCGCTGATCGTTGCCGGCAACCACGGCCATGAGCCGCTGCAATGGGTGGGCGCAGGCGTCGCGGCGTTCGGCCTGATTTACATGCTGGTCCACGACGGAATGGTCCATCGCCATTGGCCTGCGCGACCACGGCCGCGCAATCGCTACCTCAAACGCCTCTACCACGCACACTTGATGCACCACGCGGTGAAAGGCCGACGCAACAGCGTGTCGTTCGGCTTTCTTTATGCGCCCTCGGCGGCCACCCTGAAAAAGCAGTTGCGCGAGCATCGCGCTGCCCCACGTGACGAGCGTCGTCGAGACATGACCGGCGCTGCCATGGGCACGGATCTGCAAAACGGTTGAACGGGGTTCACGCCGAACCTGTCAGTAATTTCACGTGGGTCACGCTGTTCACCGTCGTGTTGCTGCCGTAGAACTGACGGTCAGTCGTCTTACGCTGTTAATCCAACCGAATTTCTATCCGGAGAACCCCATGACTCAAGCATCGACACAGGCAACGGGCAAGACCATCACGTTCAAACGCCCGGACGGCAAAGAGTTGAGTGGCTACCTGGCCAGCCCGGCCAAGACCGAAGGCGCACCCGCCGTGGTGGTGATTCAGGAGTGGTGGGGCCTCAACGACCAGATCCGTGGCGTGGCCGATCGGCTGGCGGCGTCCGGGTACCTGGCGCTTGTGCCTGATCTTTATCGCGGCGAAATGACGGTCGAGGAAGAAGAAGCCCATCACCTCATGGACAAGCTCGACTTCGCCGATGCCGCCACCCAGGACATCCGCGGCGCCGTGCAATACCTCAAGGGACACAGCCAGAAAGTCGGTGTTACCGGGTTTTGCATGGGCGGCGCGCTGACCCTGCTGGCACTCAACTTCATCCCCGAGCTGTCCGCCGGCGTGGTGTTCTACGGCATGCCGCCGCTGGAATTCCTCGACCCTGCGGCGATAAAGGTGCCCGTTCAGGCGCACTGGGGCACTCAGGATGAATTCTTCCCGGCGGACGGCGTCGATCAGCTGGAAGCCAAACTCAGCGAAGGCGGCGTCGACCTGGAATTCCACCGCTACCTGGCCCACCACGCCTTCGCCAACGAAGAAGCCGTCGGCCCTGGCCGCATTCCGGGCACGCAATACGATCCGGTCTGGGCGCAACTGGCCATGGACCGCGCGCTGACGTTCTTCGGCCGCACCTTGTGGGGCTGAACGCCGGTTTAGACGTGCGCCTCAGCCCGCGCTGAAACCGCCGTCCACGGTCAGGGTCACGCCGTTGATCATGCCGGCGTCGTCGCTGAGTAAAAAGGCGATGGTCGCGGCGATTTCCCCGGGCTGAACGAAGCGGCCCAGGGGAATCCGCGACAGCATCGCGCCGGCCTTGACCGGGCCGCTCCAGGCCTTGTCTGCCATCGGCGTCAGTGTCACCACCGGATTCACACTGTTGACCCGAATGCCGAAGGGGCCAAGCTCAACGGCCATCACTCGGGTCATGGCATCCAGCGCCGCTTTCGACGCGCAATACGCCAGATGATCCCGGGTGCCCACCGCAGCGGCGAGGCTTGAGACGTTGACGATGGCGCCCGGCACGCCGCGAGCGATCAGGTCGCGGGCGACGATTTGCGCCACTACCATGGGCGCCCGGGTGTTCACCGCCATCAGGTGGTCGAAAGTCTCGACCGAGGTGTCGAGAAACGACTCCAGCTCGACCACTCCTGCACAGTTGACCAACAGATCGACGGGCAGCACCGAGGCCACCGCCGCGCGAGTCGCCTCGACGTCGGCGAGGTCCGCCACTGCCCTGTGCGCGCAATAGGCCAGATCCTCCGGATTGCGTCCCATGGCGATGACCTCCGCGCCGCATCGCTCCAGCCACTGCACGGTTTCCCGGCCAATGCCCTTGCCCGCGCCGGTGACCAGAATCCGCTTGCCGCCAAAGTCGTAATGGGCCATCGCGATCGCTCCAGAAGGGGGGATTTATTTGTCCTGATCGAGCAGTTGCCGCGCCGCGCTTTCGTCGATGACCAGCTCGTGGACGAAATTGCGCAGCAGCACCGCGCGAATGATGTCGGCCTTGTACGGCCCGCCGGAGACCAGCACGACCTTCTTGATCCGCCGCAGGTCTTCGAGGTCCAGGGAGACGGCGCGGCGGTTCAGCGGGTGATTGACTTCGATGCCGTCGCGGTCCAGCCAGCGGCCGAGCAGGTCACCGACGGCACCGGCGGCCCGCAACGAGCGCGCGTCTTCATCATTGACCAGCCCCAGTTCCAGCATGAGTGAACGCTCGCTCAAATCACCGACGGTGAGCAAGGCCAGATCGGCCTGCCGCGCCTTGCCGAGCACGGCTTGCACCGAGGCTTCTTCGAGGTACATGTCGCGGTATTGCTCTGAAGGTGCGAACACCGGCGCGGCGAGGTAGTACCAGGAGCCGCCGAACAGCCCGGCAAAACTCGAGGCGATTTCCACCGTGTTGTTGGCCGAGCCGTAATGCAGGCCGCCGAGCAGCGACAGCACGGTCAGGTTCGGCAGCGCCCGCGCCGACAGTTCGCGCACCGCCTGGCGCAGGGTGCGGCCCCAGCCCACGGCGACGATGCTGCCGTCGTTGAGGTATTCCTCGATACTCGGCGCAATGCCGACGCCCAGCACGCGGAAGATGGTCGACGGATCGTCGGGTGAGGGCACGACGGTGACGCGACGCAGGCCGAAGCGATTCTGCAGACGCTCTTCCAGTTCGATGCAGGCCGCCAGCGGCGAGGTGATGCGAATCTGCACCACGCCGGTTTCGCGGCAGGTCGCCAGGGCCTTGTTGACCCGCACGCGGGTGATGCCCAGCCGGTCGGCGATCTGCTGCTGGGTCATGCTGTTGACGTAATAGGACCAGGCGATGCGGATATTGAGCTGATCCTCGGCGTTCACCGGTTCGGTGGCGAAGGGGGTGTCCGGGTAAAGGTTCTGCACGGCGGTGTCCTTACTGTGGCCGGTAAAGCGGGGCGTCTATTTCACGGCGCCCATGGTCAGCCCTTGTACCAGATGCCTGGATACCATCAACGCGAAAATGATCACCGGGAACACGATCAGCGTGCCGGTGGCCATGATCTCGCCCCAGGGCAAGTCGTAGCCGCTCATGAAACTGGTGGCGGTCACCGGCGCGGTGCGGGCCGTGTTGCGCGTCAGCACCAGGGCATAGAGCAGCTCGTTCCAGGAAAAGATGAACGAGAAGATCGCCGACACCGCCACCCCCGGCATCGCCAGGGGCAGGGCGATGCGCCAGAAGATGGTGAAGCGTGACGCGCCCGACAGCCGCGCGGCTTCGTCCAGATCCTTCGGCACGCCGCGAAACTGGTCAGTGCAGATCCACACGACGATGGGCAGGTTGAAGGTCAGGTAGATCAGGATCAGCACCAGATGGGTGTCGATCAGGCCCATGTTGCGCGCCATCAGAAAGATCGGCAGTGCCACGACGATGGGGCTGAGCATGCGGTTGGTGATGAACCAGAACCACAGGTCTTCCTTGCCCTTGAATTCGAACCGCGCCAGGGCGTAGGCCGCTGGCGTACCGAGGCCGACGGCGAGCACGGTGGTGCAGACCGCGACGATCAGCGAGTTGCCGAGGCTGTGCAGCACGTCGCGCTCAAACAGCACTTTCACGTAGTTATCCAGGTGCGGCGTGAACGCCCAGATCGGTGGCGAGGCGAGGGCTTCGGCCTGGGTCTTGAGGCTGGTGGCGACCATCCAGTAGAACGGAAACACCGCGAACAGGAAGATCGCCAGAAGACCGACCAGATGCCAGGCATTGACGCTTGCCCGTGGGCGAACCAGGGCGGGGGTGGCCGGGCTTTTTGCAGTCGCAACGGTGGCCATGTCAGATCTCCCGATAAACGAATTTGATGTACAGCCGGGCCAGCACGATGGTCAGGATCAGCATGAGGATCGCCTGCGCCGACGCGACGCCCTGATCGAACACCCGAAAGCCGATGCGCTGGATGTACACGCTGACCAGTTCGGTGGCCGCACCCGGCCCGCCGCGGGTCATGGTGAACACGGTGTCGAACATCTTGAGGATGTCAGCGGTGCGCAGAATCAGAATCACCGTCGCGCTGGGCAGCAGAAACGGCAACTGCACGTAGCGCACGATCTGCCAGCGGCTGCGGGTTTCCAGGCGCGCAGCCTCTTCGATTTCATTGGGCACCATGGTCAGCCCGGCCAGCAGTACCAGCGCGCAGAAGGGCGTCCATTGCCAGATGTCCATCAGCGCCACGGCAATGAACGCGTTGGTGGTGTCGCCCAGCCATTCGACCGGCCCGGCATTGACCACTGAGAGCAGGGCGTTGGCCACGCCGAAATCGCGGTTGAAGATCAGCCGGCCAATCAGCCCGGCCACGGCGGGCGCGGTGGCCAGCGGGATGACCAGGCTCATGCGCGCCAGCAGTTTGAAACCGGACAGGCCGGGCTTGTGCAGCATCAGCGCGATGATCAGGCCCAGCGCCAGCTGGATTGGCACCACGGTGATCAGAAACAGCCCGGTTCGCCCCAGCGCGGCCCAGAACGAAGCGTCGTTGAGCACGTTGAGGTAATTGTCGAAGCCGATGAAAGGCGTCGCGTCTTTTGGCCGGGCCAAGTTGTACTGGCGGAACGAATTGACCAGCGCGAACACCGTCGGAAAGATGCCGATCAGCGCCAGGGCAACGGTGGCCGGCGCGAGAAAGGCAAAGGCGGCGCGGGTGTTGTTCCACAGGGTCGGGAAGGGTGGTTTTTTCTTGTTCGGCATGTGTTGGGTCTCGAAGGTGCGGGCATCTCACGGCATTACGCTGAACCCCTGTGGGAGTCAGCTTGCTGGCGAATACGCTGTGCCATTCACCGCAGAGGTGTCAGACATTTTCCATTCGCCAGCAAACCGGCTCCTACGGGAGTGTGGTCAAACCGTCACTTCAGCAATTTGACCTTGCCGTCGTAATACCCGGCCTTCTTCAGGATCTCCTCCATCCTGCTGCCAATCGCCTTGGCCCCGGCCTCCACGCTGGTTTTGCCGAGCATGATCGCCGTGCCGTTTTCGCCGACCACTTCGGAAATCTCCGGCCATTGCGGGAAGCGAGGGCGGTAGTCAGGCACGCCGCCTTCCCACGAGGTCACCATCGGCTGCACGAACGGGTATTTCTTCTGCACGTCGGCGTCCTTGTACACCGACATCCGCCCGCTCACGCCACCGGCGTCCAGGTACGGCTTGGCCATGGCTTCGGAGGTGACCCACTGAATGAACAGCCACGCCGCGGCTTTCTGCTTTTCATCGGATTTGGCGTTTACCCCCAGCGAGAACCCGCCCAGGGCCGGCTTCAGACCGGCCGGGCCTTTGGGCTCGGTGGCCACGGCCAGGCAGTCGGTGATTTTGGATTTGGTCGGGTCGGCCAAGGTGCCGTAGAACGCTGACCATTCGGTGATCATCGCCACTTTGCCTTGGGCAAGGGCGTTGACCGCTTCGTTGTGGTCGTAATCGACGATGCCCGGCGGCATGTATTTCATCAGGTCCTGACGAAATTGCAGCCCTTGCTGGGACGCCTTGGAATTGAGGTTGGATTTGAATTTATCGTCCAGCAGTGAGCCACCGAACGGCCAGAGGAAACGCATGAAGCTGTCCGCCGATTGCGTTTCACCGCGCCGCGATTGCAGGGCGTAGGCGTAGCGATCCTTGGTCTTGTCGGTGAGTTTGGGCGCGTAGTCCTTGAGCAGCTCATCCCACGTGGCCGGCGGCTTGTCGAAACCGGCCTCTTTCAGCATGCACTTGTTGTAGAACAGCAGGCCTGAGTAGTTATCGAAGGGCAGGCCGTAGGTCTGTTTGTCCCAGCTGCCGAAGGACTCCAGCAGGATCGGGAAGAACCCCTCCAGCTTGAGGTCCGGGTCGGCGAGCTTCGCGTCCTGGGTGAAGGTGGTGACCGGTTCAAGCCAGCCGTTGCCGGCGAATTCGCCGATCCACACCACGTCCGTCAGCACGACGTCGAGCTGCTCGCCGGACGTGAAGCTCAGCACCTCGCGTTCGCGGCTATTCTCGTAGGGGATGGTTTCGTAGCTGACCTTGATGCCGGTTTTCTTTTCGAACTCCGGCAGCAGTTTGATGGCGGCGGCGTAACCGGGACGGTCGAGGAAAATCGCCTTGATTTCGGTGCCCTTGTACGGCGCCGCGGCCTCTTCCAGCGTCCAGGCCTGTGCGGCGCCGGAACCCAGCGCAATCGACAGGGCGAGGGCATTCCAAACCAGCTTCTTCATTTACGTGACCTCATTATTGTTGTGGGTGAGGGTTACGCGGGTACAGGAGTTAACGGTGCATATAGGTGGATCTACGGGGCAGTCAATCCGGTTCGGGCGAGTTCCTTGACATTTGTAATTTACGAATTACAAATGATCGTAGGACAAAATGCATTGCTGTCAAATCAGCGCGCCGTTGCCGTGAAAAATGCCCAAACAACAATAATTCAGGGGATACGATTTTGACTGAGCTCAGTTTGAGTGGCGTCGAGAAGGCCTATGGCGAGATCAAGGTCTTGCATGACATCCACCTGAGTATCGAGAGCCGCGAGTTCGTGGTGTTCGTCGGGCCTTCGGGGTGCGGCAAGTCAACCCTGCTGCGCTGTATCGCGGGCCTGGAGAGCATCACCCAGGGGCAAATTCGCATCGGCGCCCGGGACGTGACCTACCTGGAGCCGGCCGATCGCGGCGTGGCCATGGTGTTCCAGTCCTACGCGCTGTACCCGCACATGTCGGTCTACGACAACATCGCCTTCGGGCTGAAGATGCAAAAGACCCCCAAGGACCAGATCGAAGCCAAGGTGCGCAACGCCGCGCGCATCCTGCAGCTCGAACCGCTGCTCGACCGCAAGCCCAAGGCATTGTCTGGCGGCCAGCGTCAGCGCGTCGCCATCGGCCGGGCCATCGTCCATGAGCCCGAAGTATTTCTGTTCGACGAACCCCTTTCCAACCTCGATGCCTCACTGCGCGTGCAGATGCGTATCGAGATCGCCAAGCTGCACGCTGACCTCCAGGCAACCATGGTTTACGTCACCCATGACCAGGTCGAAGCCATGACCCTGGCCGACAAAATCGTCGTGCTCAACAAGGGTTGCATCGAACAGGTGGGTTCGCCGCTGGAGCTCTATCACCATCCGCGCAACCGTTTCGTTGCCGGCTTTATCGGCTCGCCGCAGATGAGTTTTCTACCGGTCACGGCGGTGGCCATCAGTGGTGAAGGCGTCCAGGTCAGCCTGCCGGGTGGCGAGCTGTTGTGGGTTCCGGTGACGGGCGAGCATGTGAAAGCGGGCGACCCGTTGACCTTGGGCCTGCGGCCCGAGCATCTGTCGGATCGGGGCGAGGGCGATGCGCAAATTCCGGTAAAAACCCTGGTGGTCGAGCATCTGGGCGGGGAGACGTTTACCCACGCGCAGACCGACGATGGCCATGATCTGATGGTCAAAGGCGAGGGAATGTCGGCAGTCAAGGCGGGGCAATCGCTGCGCGTCGGTGTGCAGAGCCACCGTTGCCATCTGTTCGATGAACAGGGTGAGGCACTGGCGCACCGGCGGCATTACACCGAGGCGAACGTGAGTGACGGGCAGGTTCCGGCGTCGGCGATCCAGGCGGGATAATCGGACTGCGCTTCGATCAAGGCGCCTTGGGACGCCGATTCCAGAGCCCTCGCGGTGTTTTTTTCATTCAAGAGAAAGGTGTCAGCGCCGATACAGCCCCGGGCCCGATCCGTTTTCGGGCCGGATATTTTTCCCAAGGAGCTGTAAATGCGCATTACCCACATTCTGGCGTTGGTTGGCACACTGGTGCTGACCGGCTGTTCGTCCATGATGAAACCTGCCGACAACCCAGCCATCGAAGCCAGTCCTCAGGACGGCGCACAGGTCGTTTTCATGCGCAGCGCGTTCATGGCCAAGGCCATCGACGCGTCCGTGTATGACGTGACCGGTGGCAAGACCCAGTTCATCGGCATTCTGGCCAACGGCACCAAGATCGCCTACCCGACGACGCCGGGCCACCATACCTTCATGGTGGTCTCGGAAGCGGCGGACTTCCTGGAAGCCGACCTGGCCCCGGGCAAGACCTACTATTCGATGGTCATCCCGCGCATGGGCATGTGGAAAGCACGCTTCTCGCCATGGCCGGTCGCCCGCGACCCGAAAGCGGAATACAGCTCGCAGTCCAGCGATTTCAAGGACTGGATCGCCGACACCAAGCTGATGACCAACTCGCCTAAATCCCTGAGCTGGTTCGAGAGCAACAAGAGCTCGGTCGAGTCCAAGCGGGTTGAGTACTGGCCGGTCTGGCAGAAGAAAAGCGCGGCGGACGTTGAACTGCGCACGTTGCACGCCGCTGACGGCCTCTGATCGCAGAGCCGCTTGGTAGGGCGGCTCGCAAGCCCATCAGCGCTTACTGCACCCCGAACAGCGCCGTCCAGTAAATACCGGCGTCGCTCTTCGGGTCGGTGGCGTAGGCGGCGCCGAGGTCATGAAACTGCGGGTTCATGAGGTTGGCGCAGTGGCCGGGGCTGGCGAGCCAGCCTTCGACCACCTTGCGCGCATTGTCCTGCCCGGCGGCAATGTTCTCGCCGATCTGCTGGCCGATATACCCGGCCAGCTCCGCACGATCCCCCGGCGTCCCGCCGTTGCGACCCTTGTGATCAAAATAGTTGTTGTTGGCCATGGAGCGCGAGTGGCTTTCGGCTGCGCTCATCAACGTGTCGTTCCACACCAGCGGGGCAGCAGCGGAAAACGACTGAGCGCCACATTGCTGCGGTTGCTTGCGCGCTTCATTGATCAGCCCCAGCAGTTTCTGGCCCTCGGCCTGCGCGTTACCCAGTCCGCCCGCCAGCAGTGGACGCGCCAGCACGATGCGCCAGTCTCTGTCGTTGCGGCTGACGCCGATGTCGACGAACTGCGGATTGAGCACCACCTGACAAAAACTTTCCTGAATCGCCGCCATGGCCGCTTGCGCGTCGCGCGGGCCCGAGAGAGTGATGGCCTGGACGCTGACCATCGGATACGACGCCCGGGCCAGCATCGGCTGCAGATCTACCGTGCCACTGGCGGGCAGGTTCAGGCGCGGGTCGCTGTTCAGCGGCGGCAGCTCGGTCGACGCCACATTGGCGCAGGGCTGAGCCTGGCTGCGATAGGTATTGATTGACTGGATCAGTTGCGTTTCTTCGCTGGCGACGGCCGTCCCTGCCATCAGCAGCGCCAGGGGCACAACAGCGAGACACTGGATGAATGATCTGAAACGCATGGAAATCTCCCTCGAACTGACGCGCCCACGGTGCGCGATTTTACCTGTCGCGAAATAGTCTGAGCCGCACAAACCGTGGAGGTTGCAGCGATGAGCAGGGTTTTTGCAATAGCTGGCGTGAAAACCCGGTGTTTCGCCGCATGCTGCACGCCGATGCGTGACCGAACGGGCGCGAAGGGAGAGGGTGTTTGTTTATTCTGCGCCCCGGCCGTAGTCGTCACGCGGGCTGATACCCATAATCAGCGCTCGACCCTGCAGTGTGAATTCGATGACCACAACCATTCAGCGACTGACCCCGGAATATGCTTCGGCTTATCGAGCCCTGATGCTTGAAGCCTACGCCCTCCATCCTGATGCGTTCACGTCCGACGTCGGCGAGCGCGAAGCCTTGCCGATCAGTTGGTGGGAGAAACGGCTCGTGGTCGGGACTGAGGCGACAGAGGTGGTGTTCGGCGCCGTTGAAGGAAGCACCTTGCTGGGGGTTGCCGGCCTTTCCATTGAAACCAGAAAGAAAGCTCGCCACAAATCCACGCTGTTCGGGATGTACGTTCCCCAGGCCCATCGGGGGAAAGGTGTCGGGCATGATCTGGTTGGCAGCGTGTTGGCCTATGCGCAGAGCGTGCCGCAGCTGTTGCTCGTCCAGTTGACGGTGACCGACGGCAACCGCGGTGCCCAGGACTTGTATGGACGGATGGGGTTTGAGGCGTTCGGGGTCGAGCCGTATGCGGTGGCGGTGGGGGAGCAGTACGTGTCGAAGGTGCATATGTGGTGTGATTTGCGGCGTTCCGGGTCAGAGACCGGCTAAAGCCGGTGCCATAGGATACGCGGCACTTGGGTGGGACTGGCTGAAGCCGGTCCTGCAGCATACGCGGCGCGTTAGTGGGACCGGCTTTAGCCGGGAAGAGGCCAGCGTGCGCGCCATCCATTTTCCGGCATGGCCTCCGACGCCTTCCCGGCTGAAGCCGGTCCTACTACTGGATCGCGGTCCAACCTTAATCACCTACCGCTCGATCGAGCGGCTCCAGCGGGCGTTCCATTCCGGGCGGACCTGGTTGACCTGATCCCAATCGATGGTCACGGCGGTTTCCAGGTATTTGTTCATGGCTTCCACCTGACCGCGGGTCTTGTCGGTGGTCGGGGTTTTCGGGTTGGATGGGATCTGGTCGCCCATCTCCAGGGCCGGCGCCTGGGCTTCCGGGGTCAGCAGGAACGCCGCGAGTTTCTGCGCCAGTCCAGGCTGGTCGTTGTTGGCGATGGTGCATTCGGCCACGTTCAAGACCACACCGCCTTCCTTCGGCGGCGCGTATTCCACCGGCACGCCCTTGAGCTTGAGCGCGGTCACCTGGGTCGGCGTCAGCGGGAACAGCGCCGCTTCGCCGGTCTGAACCATTTCCGAGATCTTCGCCGAGCTGGCGATGTACTCCAGCACGTTCGGGCCCACCGTCTTCGGCCATGCCTTGAACCCCGGCTCGACGTTGGTTTCGTTGCCACCCTGCAGCCGGTTGAACATCAGAAAACCGTGCAGCCCGAAAGTGGAGGAGGCCAGCGACTGGAACACCAGCTTCTCCTTGTATTTAGGGTCCGCCATGTCGGCCCAGGACGTCGGCGCGCTCCAGCCGTTGTCCTTGAACATCTTGGTGTTGTAGGCCAGCCCGGTGACACCCAGGCTCACGGCCACCGCTTCTTCCTTGATCTTGCCCTTGGCCGGAATGTCCGCCAGGCTCGCGCTCGGGTTCAACTTGCCGCACAGGCCCATGGAAATGGCGCGGTACATGATGCCGTCATCGAGGAACATCACGTGCATCTGCGGGTTGTCCTTGCTGGCCTGGGCCTTGGCGAGGATGTCCGAGGACGTGCCCGGCACGATCACCACCTTGACGTTGTTGGCCTTCTCGAACGCGGGCAGCACATTGTCGGCGTACAAGCGCTCCATGGTGCCGCCGTTCATGCCCAGGTACAGCGTCGGTTCGGCCTGTGCGGGCATCGAAGCAAGCAACACGGCAAGCGGCAGGCAAGACAAGCAGGTTACGGCAACACGTTTCATGTGAGTCATGGGTTCGAACTTCCTCTGAGCAATGGAATGACGTTATCGGTGCCGGACGGCACGACGATGGCGGGCGATGAAGTGTGCGGTTGCGATTGAAAGCGTGTGATCGAGAACGGGCTCAGCACGATGTTCGACGCCCCGACGCAGACGATCTGCGCCAGGGCCTCGCCCGCCGCCGGGCCAATCTGAAAGCCCGATCCGGCGAATCCGAAGCCGTGCAGCAGACCGGGTTGGGTCGAACTGGCCCCCAGCACCGGCTCGCGGTCGGGCAGATACCCTTCGGTGCCGCTCCAGGTGCGAATGGCCTGGGCACCGGCCAGCGGCGGGTACAGCTCAACGGCGTTGCGCAGGATCTCCAGAATCGCCGCCTGACCCGGGCGGGCGGTGGCCGGGTCCAGCGGAAATCCCTGACCGCCGCCCAGCACGCAATTGCCCCGCGCCACCTGCCGCGCATAAATCCCGCCGCCTTCGACGCCGGTGCTGACGTCCATGAACATCGGCAGCGGCTCGGTCACCAGCATCGCCGGGTGACCCGCGCGCATTGGCACCGGTTCGCCGAACTGATTGGCCAGTTGAGCCGCCCAGGCGCCGGCGCAATTGAGCAGCCACGGCGCTCGAAGGCTCAGGCCGCTGGCGGTCCTCACCCGGAAAGACTGCCCGTCGTGGACGACCTCGCTGACCTGGGCCTGCTCGAACGTCTGCGCACCGGCGCGGCGTGCGGCAGCGGCAAACGCGGGGGAGACGAGGCGCGGATTGGCATGGCCGTCGTCGGCGCACAACGAAGCGCCCACCGCCACATCGCCCGCCCAGGGGAAGCGCGCGCGCAACTGGCCGTGATCGAGCAACTGCAGCTCCATTCCGAACCCGCGCGACGCCTCTTCATACGCGACTAGCGCGGCCATGTCTTTGTCGCTGCGGGCCAGCTTGAGATGCCCCGAGCGCACGTATTCGCCGTCAGTGCCGATGAATGCGCGCAGGTCCCCCCAGATTTCGTGGGCGCGCCGGGACAGCGGCAGCTGCGACAACGGCCGGCCCTGACGGCGCACGCCGCCATAATTGACGCCGCTTGAGTGAGAGCCGAAAAAGTCCCGCTCCAGCAGCGCCACGCGTTTGCCGCTCAGGGCGAGAAACAGCGCCGCCGAGGCGCCGACGATCCCGCCGCCAATAATCACCGCATCCACTTCAACGGGCTGGCTCATTGTTCTGCCTCCACGCCAAACGGCAGCGGCTTGATAGGCGCCTGCCCGCGCAATCGTCCGACGCTGGCGATGTCGCGCCCCGACGCCTGAGCGACGATTTCCGTCGCGGCCAGTCCACACATGCGCCCCTGGCAGCGGCCCATGCCGACCCGGCACATGGCCTTGACGCGGTTGATCTCCCAGTGACCCTCGGCCACGGTCTGACGGATGTCGCCAGCGCTGACTTCCTCGCAGCGGCACACCGTCAGGCTGTCCGGCGCCTTCGCGGCCCAGTCTTCGGGGAAGGGGAACGCCGTTTCCAGGCCCTGGCGAAACCGCTGGATGGCTTCCAGTTGCCGCTGCAATTCGATGCTGCGGGCGCGGTCGATGCGGTAACCGATGTCGCCGAGCAAGGTCAGCGCTGCCAGTTCGCCGGCCATTTCCGCAGCGTCGGCGCCCATGATCCCGGCCCCATCACCGGCCAGATAAACCCCCTCGACACTGCTGCGCCCGGCAGCGTCGCGGGTGGGCAGCCAGGCGCGATTCAACGGGCTCCAGGCGAAGTCGCAACCGAGCAGATCGGCCAATTGGGTTTCGCTGCGCAGCGCGTGGGCGAAGGCGACGGCGTCACAGGCGAGGTTTTTCCGCTGATTGCCCTGTTGCCAGCTGACCCCGCTGACCCGCCGCTCGCCCTGAATGTCGTGCAGATGAACGCCCTGATGCACCGGGATGCCGTGGGCCGTCAGCCAGGCGCGGTAATAAAGCCCTTTGGCCAGTGTCGACGGTTGCCCGAGCAGCGCGGGCAGGGCGCGGGTCTGGGCGGATAAGGGCGAGCTGTCGAGCACCGCCGCCACCGTCGCACCGGCCTTGGCGTACTGATACGCCACCAGATACAACAGCGGCCCGCTGCCGGCGAAGACCACGCGCTGACCGATGGCGCAGCCCTGAAACTTCAGCGCGATCTGCGCTGCGCCGAGGCTGTAGACGCCGGGCAAGGTCCAGCCCGGCACCGGCAAGATGCGGTCGGTGGCGCCGGTGGCCACGATCAGATGCTTGAACGGCACCTGCGCCGTGCGGCCATTGCGCAGGGTGTCGAGGGTGCGTGCTTCGGCGTTCCACACCAGCGTCTCGGGGCGGTAGTCGATTTCGGTCTGCAACTGATCGAGGGTGGCGTGAACCGACACGGCTTTGCCTGCTTCGAAACCGTACAGCGCCTTGGCCGAGCGCTTGAAGTTCTCCGGCTGGCGACGATAGACCTGACCGCCGCCGCGCAGGCTTTCATCCAGCAGACAAGGGCGAAGGCCGTGGGCAAGCAGTGTCTGCGCGGCGCGAATTCCGGCCGGCCCGGCGCCGACGATGACGGTGTTCATGGCCTGAAGGGTTGGCGCACTCATTGGTTGCGCCCCGGTTCACGACTCACGCACACGCCGGCTTCCAGCAGCGTCGAGCAGGCCCGCACCCGTCGGCCGTCGCTCAGTTTCACCCAGCAGTCCTGGCACGCGCCCATCAGGCAGAAACCGGCGCGGGGTTCGCCGCTGAAGTCGCTGCCGCGCAGCGAGTCCTCCGCTGTCAGCACCGCCGTGAGCAAGGTATCGCCCTGCAAACCACTGGCCGGCTGACCGTCTAGGGTGAAGGACAGCACGGCGCGGTCGTGTTCGGCCAGTCGTTTCAGCAATGCCATGGCGCGCGCTCCCTGAAACAGATGTCAAAGGATGAAAGAGTCATCAATGCCTCCCCACCAGCACACGGTCCAGGCCGTACACCCGGTCGAGAATGATCATGGTCGCCGCCGTCAGGGCGATCACCAGCGCGGACACGGCCGCCATCATCGGGTCGATGGATTCGGTGGCGTACACGTACATGCGCACCGGCAGGGTCTGGGTCGACGGCGAGGTGACAAAGATCGACAGCGTGACCTCGTCGAAGCTGTTGATGAACGCCAGCAACCAGCCACCGGCCACGCCCGGCAGGATCATCGGCAGGGTGATCAGGCGAAACAGGGTGAAGCGGCTGGCACCCAGGGATTCAGCGGCCTGCTCGGCGCTGCGGTCCATGCCGATGGAAGCGGCGATGACCAGGCGCAGTACGTAGGGCGTGATCACTACGACGTGGGCGAACATCAGCCAGACAAAACTGCCGTTCACCCCCATCAGCGCGAACAGACGCAGCATCGCCACTCCCAGCACCAGATGGGGAATGATGATCGGCGACAGGAACAGGCCGTTGAGAAAGTCGCGACCCGGAAAGCGATAGCGGGTGATCGCCAATGCCGCCGGCACGGCAATCAATGTCGCCAGGGTGGCCGCGACCACCGCCAGAATCAGGCTGTTGTAGAACGACTGAATGAAGTCGGCGCGCTCGAACACCGCCCTGAACCAGCGCAGGGAAAAACCGTGCCACGGCAGACTGAGGGTGTTTTCCGGGGTGAAGGCCACCAGGCAGACCACCACCAGCGGCGCCAGCATGAACACCACCACCAGGGCATGAAACGACAGGGCCAGAGGACCGTTCTTGGACATCGCTCATTCCCCCAGGGATTTTTTGTAGCGGCCTTCAACCAGCCGGTTCCACGACAGCATGACCAACAGGTTGATCAGCAGCAGCGCCACGGCAATCGCCGCGCCCATGGGCCAGTTGAGTTCCGAGAGGTATTGGTCGTAGACGACCGTGGCGACCATCTTCAGCCGGCGTCCGCCGAGCAGACCCGGGATGGCAAACGAACTGGCGGACAGGCCAAAGACGATCAACGTCCCTGACAGCACGCCCGGCATCACCTGCGGTAGCACCACCATCCTCATCACCTGCGCCTGAGTCGCGCCGAGGGACAGCGCGGCCTGTTCGGCGGAGGCGTCGAGTTTCTGCAGCGAGGTCCATACCGGGATGATCATGAACGGCAGCATCACGTGGACCAGCGCCAGAATCACCGCGAACGGCGTGTACAGCATCTTGATCGGACGCCCGCCGAGGGCCTGAATCGCCTGATTGATCAGACCGTCCGCGCCCAGCAACAGGCTCCATCCAAACGCCCGCACCACCACCGAAATCAGCAGCGGCGTGAGGATCAGGATCAGGAAAATCGAGCGCCACGGGGTGCCCATGCGGCTGAGGATGTAGGCCTCGGGCACGCCGATCACCACGCACAGCAGGGTCACCAGGGCGCTGATCCAGAAGGTGCGCAGGAAGATCTCGTAGAAGTACGAATCGGTGACCAGATTGGCGTACTGGGCCAGGGTCCATTCACCGCCCTTGACCCCGACTTCGTAGTCGAACACGTTGAGCGACAGTACCAGCGTCAAGGCCAATGGCAGCACCAGCAGGCCGAAGAACAGCGCCAGGGCCGGAGCCGACAGCAGATACCCGCGTCCGGTGTCGCGCAGCACACTCATGCCGGCACCTCGTCGACGCTCAACACCCGCAGCAGGTCCGACGGCCAGTCCAGCCCCACCGCGAAGCCTTCGTTCATCGGCGCGTCGCCATCGTTGCGGCGCACCACGGTGATTTCGCCGATGGGCGTTTTGATGCGGTACAGCCACTGGCTGCCGAGGAAGTAGCGCATGACCACGCGACCTTGCAGGCGACCGGTCCCCGCAGGCACCAGATCGATTTTTTCCGGGCGCAGGCTCAACACCAGTTCGCCATCGCCGGGCTGATGACGGACCTGGGCCGCGCCGCTGGCATCGCGATCGCCGCGCAGCAGATTGGCCTTGCCGACGAAGCCGGAGATGAAACGCGTGCGCGGGTGTTCGTAGAGGGTGTAGGGCTCGTCGATCTGGGTGATGCGCCCGGCCTGCATGACCACGACGCGGTCGCTGATGGACAGCGCTTCGGCCTGGTCGTGGGTGACCATCAGGGTGGTGATGCCGACTTCGCGCTGGATGCGGCGGATTTCGAACTGCATCTCTTCGCGCAGATTCGCATCGAGGTTGGACAGCGGTTCGTCCAGCAGCAATACCGGCGGCTCGATCACCAGCGCCCGGGCCAGGGCCACGCGCTGACGCTGCCCGCCGGACAGCTCGCGGGGGTAACGTTCGGCATGGGGCGTGAGGCGCACCAGCTCCAGCACCCGGGAGACGCGGCGCTCGATGTCGGCGGCGGAGACTTTGCGCATCTTCAGACCGAAAGCGACGTTGTCGCGCACGGTCATGTGCGGGAACAGCGCGTAGGACTGGAACACCACACCCAGCCCGCGACTGGCCGGTTTGGCGTGGGTGATGTCGCGGCCGTCCAGCAGGATGCGCCCGGCGCTGACATCAACGAAGCCGGCGATCATTTGCAGGGTGGTGGTTTTGCCGCAGCCGGAGGGGCCGAGCAGGGAGACGAATTCGCCTTGCTCCACCGAAAGGTCAGTGGCCACGACGGCATCGATGGGGCCGTAGCGCTTGCACAGTGCCTGGAGTTGAAGAAAAGCCATGGCTGCGTTCCACCTTTTTTCGTGCGCACCGACGGCGCGCGTTTTTTATGGGCAGATGCGAAGAGAAGTGCTGCGTGTGGCCGTGGACGCTGGCGCTCGATCGGTGTCGGCTGCCGCTGTTATTCAAATCGCCCTGTGGACCGATCCTAGGCCCAAGACTAGGATGCGCTCAACGAGCAATTTCATTGAGTGAGTCGTTTTTTTGAATTCATTCATTCAGCGAAAAGAAATGAGGAGTAGAGCGAAATGAATTCCACTGAGCGGAAGAGCGGTGAGAAAGAAACGGGCGTTGGCGCGGTCTCTCGCCTGTTTGCCGTGCTGCGGGCGCTGGGCAAGTGTCCCGATGGCAGTGAGCGCGTGACGCAACTGGCTCAACAGGTCGGCCTGTCGCAGCCGACCACCCACCGCTTGCTACGCAGCCTGATGGACGAAGGCATGGTCGAGCAGGACCTGCGCAGCAAGCGTTACCGCCTGAGCCTGGAATTCTTCGCCCTGGCCGCGCGCGCCGGGCAGTCCGGCAACCTGCGGGACGTGGTGCGGCCGAGCTTGCTGCGCCTGTCGGCCTCGTTGGGGGACTCGTTGTTTCTGCTCGCCCGCAGTGGTTTCGACGCCGTGTGCCTGGACCGCAGCGAAGGGCCGTACCCGATCCGCACTTTCACCGGCGATATCGGCGGCCGCGTGGCGCTGGGCGTGGGGCAGGGCAGTCTGGCGATCCTGGCGTTTCTGCCGGAAGACGAACGCGAGACCGTGATCCGCTACAACCTGCCGCGCCTGCGGGATTTCCATCTGTACGACGAAGTGATGCTGCGCTCGGAAATCGACACGGTGCGGCGTACCGGCTATGCCGCGCGCAACACCGGTGTGCTGGAGGGCATGGCGGGTCTGGCGGTGCCGATCCTCGACCGTGATGGCCGGGCAGTGGCGGCGTTAAGTGTGGCGACCATCAGCGACCGCCTCAGTGCCGACCGCATGCCCACGGTGGTGGACATGCTCAAGCGCGAGGCCGCGGCGATCAGCCAGAAAATCAACCCCTTCGATCCGGTGCTGCGCAGACCCTCCCAGGTGTTCGGTCAGCGGGAGTGATTGCTGGCCGGTACGCACTCATCTGAATCCCGTTCAGCACGTCTCGACCACCGTTTGACTGGGCTGCAGCCCTTGCCGTTGGCGCTTTTCAGCCGTTGGTCGGATCTGCCCGACCGGCCTTCAAGAAGCCCTGCGCGGGGTCGAATCACTCTGTGCAGGCGCCTCGTTTTCGGATCGGTCCGACGCGATGGCACAGGGATGTGGCAAGCCGCAAAAACTCCGGGTGATCCTCGGAGCAGGTTGTCCTCCCTTTTGAGATCCTCCTATGTCGAAATCCCTGAGATTGCAGATCCTCGCGCTGCTCAGCGGCAGCCTCGTGCTGGTCGTGCTGATTGCCCTCGCGTGTTTCCAGTTCCTGTCCAGCAACGTGCACGCCTATCGCGGTCTGCTTGAAGGGCCGCTGCACGCCTCGCAACTGGTCGATCAGGCCAACCTGCAATTCAAGGTTCAGGTGCAGGAGTGGAAAAACGTATTGCTGCGCGGCAAACAGCCGGCCGATCGCGACAAGTTCTGGGCGCAATTCGAAGACCAGGAACGTCAGGTGCAGGACACCCTCGGCAGGCTGAGTGCAATGGACGGGCTGGATCCGGCCACCAAAACCCAGGTTGATGCGCTGCGCAATGAGCACCGTACCCTTGGTGCGGCCTACCGCAAAGGCCGTGACGCTTACATCGCTGCCGGCGGTGATCCGGTCGCCGGTGATATGGCCGTTAAAGGCGTCGACCGTGCCGCCAGCGAGCAGATGACCGGCCTGGTCACGGGCCTGCGCAAGCAGAGTGACGAGCAGTCGAAAATCCTCAGCAGCACGGCTGACCGGACCATTCTCATCGGCACGCTGGTCATGCTTGCCTCGGCGCTGCTGGTGGGTGTGCTCACCCTGTGGATGGTCAACCGCAATATCGTCGGCCCGATCCGCCTGCTGATCGAATACGTCGCGCAATTGAGTCAGGGCAAGTTCAGCGACCGCGTCAGCATCACCCGTCAGGATGAACTGGGGCGTCTGGCCGTTGCCGCCAACACGCTGCGGGATTTCCTCGCCGACACCTTCACCCGCCTCAAGCGCAGCACCACTGACCTGGACAGTGCCGGCGGCGAGCTGAAAGCGATTGCCGCGCTGATGGCCCAGGGCACCCACGAGCAGTTCGAGCGCACCGACCAGGTGGCGACGGCGATGACCGAAATGTCCGCCACCGCCCAGGAAGTCGCCCGCCACGCGGCCCAGGCAGCCCAGGCCGCTGACGAAGCGGACCGCAGTTCCCAGGAAGGTAGCAAGGTGATGGGCGCGACCATCACCGCCATCACCCAGATGCGCACCGAGATCAGCAACACCGCCAACGTCATTCGTCGTCTGGAAACCGACAGCGGGCGGATCGGCAAGGTGCTGGAAGTGATTCGCGGCATCGCCGAGCAGACCAACCTGCTGGCGCTGAACGCCGCCATCGAAGCGGCCCGCGCCGGCGATGCCGGGCGCGGTTTTGCGGTGGTCGCCGATGAAGTGCGCACGCTGGCCCAGCGCACGGCGGCGTCGACGGCGGAAATCAACCAGATCATCAGCTCGGTGCAGACCGGCGCGGTCGATGCTGCCCAGGCGATTGAAAGCGGGCAGGCACGCAGCCAGGAAAGCGTGGATCAGGTGGCGCTGGCAGGCTCTTCGCTGGAACGTATTACCAGCGCCGTGGAAGCCATCCGCGACATGAACCGCCAGATCGCCACCGCTGCCGAAGAGCAAACGTCCGTGGCCGAAGACATCTCCCGCAACCTGACGGAAATCACCGCCATCGCCACCACCAACCAGGACAACGTCCAGCGCACCCAGACCGCGAGCCAGGATCTGCATGTGTTGTCGGTGGGGTTGAATGACGTGATCTCGCGGTTGAGTGCCTAAGCGTCTGGCCTCACATGATGATCGTTCCCACGCTCCGCGTGGGCATGCAGCCCTGGACGCTCCGCGTCCTTGTGGGACCGGCTTTAGCCGGGAAAGCGTCGGAAGTCACACCGCAGAATTGATGGCGTACAAACGGGCCTCTTCCCGGCTGAAGCCGGTCCCACTGACACAGCGCGATCACTTAGTGGGACCGGCTTTAGCCGGGAAGGCGTCGGAGGTCACACCGCAGAATTGATGGCGTACAAACGGTCCTCTTCCCGGCTAAACCCGGTCCCACTGACACAGCGCGGTCACCTAGTGGGACCGTGCGTTGCGGTTAGCCCTGGCGAAACACCAGCGCTTTCAACCCGCCGCCTTCCTCGGCGTCGGCAAATTCCGGCGGGTTTTCCAGGCGCTGTTCAAAGCGCAACCCGGGCGCTTCGCGGGTCACGCCTTCGATGAGAAAGTCCGCGCCCAGCAACGGATCGTTCATGCACGCCAGCACCGTGCCTTCTGCCGTCAACAGCTCCGGCAGTTTGCGCAGCACCCGCTGATAATCCTTGGTCAGCAGAAAACTGCCTTTCTGAAACGACGGCGGGTCGATGATCACCAGGTCATACGGCCCGGTGCTTTTCACCTTGCCCCAGGATTTGAACAGCTCGTGGCCGAGGAAGGTCACCTTGCTCAGGTCATGGCCGTTCAAGCGATGGTTGTCACGACCGCGACTCAGCGCCGCGCGCGACATGTCCAGATTGACCACAAAGTCCGCGCCGCCCTCGATCGCCGCCACCGAGAACCCGCAGGTGTAGGCAAACAGGTTCAATACCCGCTTGCCCGCCGCATTGGCCCGCACCCAGTCGCGGCCATAGCGCATGTCGAGGAACAGCCCGGTGTTCTGCTTCTTGCCGAAATCCACAAGATAGCGCAGGCCGCCCTCGGTCAGCGTCCATTCCTCCAGCACCTCGCCCAACAACGCTTCGGTGTGGCTGTCCGGCAGATAGCGGTGCTGCAACAACAGCGTATGGGCGCGGGATTGCTGCCACGCCGGTGACTCGATTAGCCTGAACAATCGCTGCTTCAGCGCTTCCAGCTCATCGGCCGCCGGCTCCTTGAACAGCGACACCAGCACCACGCCCTGCATCCAGTCGACGGTCAGTTGTTCCAGCCCCGGCCAGCGTCGGCCACGGCCGTGAAACAGCCGGCGGGTCTCGGCGGGCGCGTCGGCGAGGGCGGTCTGAAGGTGGGAGTCGAGCAGGTCGAGGGCGGCGGCATTCATCGGTGGGCGGCAGGTCGGCAGTGGGAAAGGGCGGCATTCTAGACCAATCGCGGAACCCGCGTTCGTCGCCCCTGCTTCCGCCGCGAAACCCTCGGGCACACGCGGCTAACCGGGTTGCACAGCCCATCGCTTCACGGGCAAGCTCAGCGCTCTCTGCGTTCTGATCCGGAAAAGGAAATGCCATGGCCGACGAACCGATCCTGCGCGACGCCCGCGAGTCCGATATGCCCGCCGTGCAGGCGATCTACGCCCATCATGTGATTCACGGCACCGCCAGCTTCGAGCTGGAACCGCCGACCCTGGAGCAAATGCTGCAGCGCCGGGCCGACATCTGCGCCAACGGTTTGCCCTATCTGGTCGCCGAGCGCGACGGTGAAGTGGTCGGCTACGCCTACTCGACCCCGTACCGGCCGCGCCCGGCCTATCGCTTCACCGTGGAAGATTCGGTCTACGTGCGCGAGGGCATGGTCGGTTTCGGTATTGGTCACGCGTTACTGGCGGCGGTCATTCAGCACTGCACGGCATCCGGCCGCCGGCAGATGGTAGCGATCATTGGCAACAGCGAGAACAGCGCCTCTATCCGGCTCCACGCGCGACTGGGCTTTCGCCAGGTCGGCGTGTTCGAGTCCGTCGGCTTCAAGCACGGCCGCTGGCTGGACACGGTGATCATGCAGCGCGAACTGGGGGAGGGCGCAAGCACGACCCCCGACCGTTAACCCAGCCGATCAGGTGGCCGGCGCGCCCTCGGGTTGATCCTGCGCCACGCGGTCGCCGGTTTCCGGCACCGCCAGCCACAACAGCACAAACGCCACCGCCGCAATGGCCGCCAACGTCAGGAACGCCGCGCTGTAGCCTGCCTCGCGCACGACCAGCCCGGCCAGGCCGTTGCTCAGCGCCGCGCCCAGGCCGAACACCGTCGAGATGGCACCGAGACTGACATTGAAGCGCCCGGTGCCCCGCGTCAGGTCCTTGACCACCAACGGCAACAGCGCGCCAAACGCCCCGGCGCCGATGCCGTCGAGCAATTGCACACCCACCAGCCAGTACGGGTTGTCGGACATGACATACAGCACACCCCGCAGCGGCAGGAAAATGAAACCCGCCAGCAGCAAGGGTTTGCGTCCCCACACGTCGGCTTTGGCGCCGACCAGCCAGGCCACCGGCACCATCACCAGTTGCGCAGCAACGATGCAGGCGGACGTCAGCGGCGTGGCGAGGTTGACGTCGATCTGCGAGAGCTTCTGACTCACCAGCGGCAGCATCGCCGCATTGGCCAGGTGAAACAGCCCGCAGCAGATGGCGAACACCAATAGCGGTCGGTTGTGCAGCAGGACTGCCCACCCGCTGGGCTGGTCCTTACCCTGGTCATGGCTGGGGTCGAAGCCTCGGGCGACGTCGTGATCAATTGCCGAGGCATCGACGAACGCCACCGCGACAATGCTCGCCAGGGCCATGAACGCCATGAGGTAGAACACCGCAATCGGCCCGAACATCCACGAGAAGATGCCGGCCAGCAGGGCTGCGACGGCGTTGCCCGCGTGGTTCCAGGTTTCGTTGCGCCCGGTCCGGCGGGTAAAGGCTTTCGGCCCGGTGATGCCCAGGGAGATGGCCGCGATGGCGGGGGCGAATACGGAGCCGGCAATGGCGCTGATGCTCTGGGTGATCGCCACCCAGGTGAACGAGTGAATGAACGGCAGCACCAGACAGCCGGCCGTCACCAGCAACGCTGCCACGATGACCACCAGCCGCTTGCTGCGGGTGCGGTCAATCAGCGCACCCGCCGGGGTTTGTGTGACCAGCGCGGCGATGCCGGCGAGGGTCATCACCAGCCCGATGCTCGCCGGATCCCACTTGTGGACGGCCAGTAAATAGATCGCGAGATAGGGCCCAAGGCCGTCGCGCACATCCGCCAGAAAGAAGTTAAGACCGTCCAGAGAACGGTTATTGCGCTGATCGGATGGGTTGCTCAAGGTCGGCCTCACTCTGACGGTGCGCAAGCGAAACGGCTGCGGCATTGCTAAATGACCCGGCGCCATTGTTTTGGTTCTGCGCACTGTTGCGGCTAACGTAACGGACTTTCTTGTCAGGGCGTTTGAATCGAAACCGTCCCAGGCATAAGCTTCGCGCCATTGATATCGCCGGACGTGTTGAGTCCGGCGATCTTCCGGATATTCTTGACTCAGGAACCGCCATGTCCAGCCTGTTTCCCGCTGCCCGTCCACGCCGTCTGCGCAGCAACGAACATTTCCGCTCGCTGTTTCAGGAAAGCGAATTCACCCTCAATGATCTGGTGCTGCCGATCTTCGTCGAAGAAGAAATCGACGACTTCGTGCCGATCAACAGCATGCCCGGCGTACAGCGCATTCCCGAGTCCAAGCTGGCGCAGGAGGTTGAGCGTTACGCCCGGGCCGGCATCAAGTCGGTCATGACCTTCGGCGTCTCCCACCACCTGGACGCTACCGGCAGCGACACCTGGCAGGAAAACGGTCTGGTCTCGCGGATCTCTCGGACCATCAAATCTGCCGTGCCGGAAATGATCGTGATGTCCGACACCTGCTTCTGCGAGTACACCGACCACGGCCATTGCGGCGTGATGCACGGCGGCCATGTCGACAACGACGCGACCATTGAAAACCTTGGCAAGCAGGCGGTGATGGCGGCCCGTGCCGGTGCTGACGTGATTGCCCCGTCGGCGGCGATGGACGGCCAGGTGAAGGCGATTCGTGCCGCCCTCGACGCCGCCGGTTTCACCCAGACGCCGATCATGGCCTATTCGACCAAGTTCGCCTCGGCGCTGTACGGTCCGTTCCGCGAAGCCGGTGGCTCGGCGCTCAAGGGCGACCGTAAAACCTACCAGATGAACCCGATGAACCGCCGCGAAGCCCTGCGCGAATCGCTGCTGGACGAGGCCGAAGGCGCCGATGCGCTGATGGTCAAGCCGGCCGGCGCGTACCTGGACATCATCCGCGACATCCGCGAAGCCTCGAACCTGCCGCTGGCGGCGTATCAGGTCAGCGGCGAGTACGCGATGATCAAGTTCGGCGCCCAGGCCGGGGCCATCGACGAACACCGCGTCGTCCGCGAAACCCTCGGCGCGATCAAGCGCGCGGGTGCGGATTTGATCTTCACGTACTTCGCGATGGACCTGGCGCTCAGCGGGATCTGATTCTCACTCACTGGAGAGTGTTTGGAGCGGGGGCAGACCGCGGTTTTGAAACGTGCCGCGGACCCCTGGGAGGGGCCGGGTGTTATGTGGGTCACAGTTCCGGGACAGGCCGCAGATTTTGTGGGAGTGAGCTTGCTCACGAAGAGGCCGGCACATTCAGCAGAGGTCTGTCGCCTGGAGCACCCTTCGCGAGCAAGCTCGCTCCCACATTAACCGCATCCCGGCAGGCACTCCCGGCTGAATCCCACACTCACGCCGCCGTTCTGTCCGACACCTCAGGCTGCACATGCGCCGCCTGCCAGGCATCCAGCCCTCCTATCAGCGCCTTGCCCCGGGTCAGGCCGTGGGCGTGGAGCTTTTCCGCCAGCAATGCCGCCGACAGCTCATTCGGGCAGGCGCAATAGAACACCATGTCGACATCCCCCAGGCGCTCGATCCACGGGGCTATCGGCTCCTCGAGACTGATCGACACCGCCCCCGGAATGCCTTCGATAACGGCCGCATGGAAACTTGGTCGCACGTCGATGACCACTGGCGCATCGTCGGTGTCGCGCAGGGCCAGCAGTTCGGGAACGGTGATGCGCGGCACTCGCGCCGTGCGCGTTTTGAGCCGGCGCCGCTTGAAGTACTTCCAGCCAATGAACAGCCCCAGCACCGCCAGCACGCTGACGATAGCGATCGGTATGTAACCGCTCAACCAGTCGAGCATGGGGATCAGCGCGTCACTGAAGAGCATGCCCAGCAGCAGCGCCGAGCCCGCCCAGATAAACGAACCGGCCAGGGAATAGCGCACGAACACCCAGACCGGCGTGGCATTCATGCCGGCCACGGTGGTGACCAGCGCACCGGCGCCGGGGAGAAATTTGGACAGCAGCATCGCCTGCGGACCGACGCGCTCATAAACGGTCAACCCCTGACGAACGCAGGAGTCCTGAGAGAGAGAAATCTTGCAGATGGTTTTCAGCAGCACGCCGCCATAACGCTTGCCGGCCCAGTACCACAGCCCATCGGCAATCAGGCAGGCGACCATCGCCACCAGCACCCCGGCGCCCAGCAGTGGCTTGCTCTGCATGGCCAGCGCCCCGGTGACGATCAGCGTCGGGTACGCCGGCACCGGCAAGCCGATCTGCTCCAGCAGCACGTTGACGAACACCAGCAACAGCCCGTGGCTTTCATTCAGCTGCTGCAATTCGTTCATGGCGTTGCCTGTTCGGAAGGTTCAGGGAGCGAAAAAGGGCAGGCCGTAACGTCGCCTGAACCGCCCGTTTGTGTCAACGCTGAATGTCTTGGGCCGAGGACGTTTCATAGGCCGCGTCGATGGCCGCGATTGCCATGGCTGATTTCCGTCCCTCGGTCGTCGCCACTAGAATCGACCCCTCAGCAATCAACAGACCTTAGGGAGCAATTCATGGCTATTGAAATCGGAATCAACGAGCAGGACCGTGCAGAGATCGTTGAAGGACTGTCGCGACTGCTTTCCGATACCTACGTGCTGTACCTGAAAACCCACAACTTTCACTGGAACGTCACCGGCCCGATGTTCCGCACGCTGCACCTGCTGTTCGAAGAGCAATACACCGAACTGGCGACGGCGGTGGACTCCATTGCCGAGCGCATCCGCGCCCTGGGCTTCCCGGCGCCGGGCACCTATTCCACCTATGCGCGGTTGTCGTCGATCAAGGAAGAGCCGGGCGTGCCTGCTGCGACCGACATGATCCAGCAACTGGTCGAAGGGCAGGAGGCAGTGGTACGCACTGCCCGCGAACTCTTCCCGCTGCTGGAGAAAGTCAGCGACGAGCCCACCGCCGACCTGCTGACCCAGCGCATGCAAGTCCACGAAAAAGCCGCCTGGATGCTGCGCTCGCTGCTAGAAGGTGACGGGTTCGTTGCCTGAAAGCCAATTCGATGTAGGACCGGCTTCAGCCGGGAAGGCGTCAGGCGTAACACCGAAAATCTTATGGTGTACATACTGGCCTCTTCCCGGCTAAAGCCGGTCCCACTGAATTCGCCGTTCACCTAGCGCTTCTGCAACCACCCCAGAAAATTATTCTTCTTGATCACCACCGGCTTACGCATCAGCACATGCTGGGTCCCTTGCTGGCGCACTGCTTGCAGCTTGTTCAACGCCGTCACAATTTCAACCCGCTGTTCCATAGCCTGCCGCGTGGCGGCTTTGTCGATGCGGTAAACCACGCAGGAGGTGAGGGCGGTGAAGCGCGCTTGCGAAGGCGTATCGGCCAGCACACTCTGCTCACCCATCACTTCGCCCGGGCCCATGCGCCCGGCTTCCACCATCTCGTTGCCGTCCTTGACGCTCGCCGACACCACGCCCGTGGCAATCACCAGCAAGCCATCGGTGACCTCATCGACCTCGATAATCGTCTGCCCGGCCGTGTACTCGCGCGCGACCATGCTCTGGGCCAGCTGATTTTTCTCCTCGGCAGTGCTGGTGCGGAACACCTTGACCTCGTCCAGCAAGGCGCGCGGCCGGGACATCGCTTCGGCGGTGGTTTCCGATTGCCAGGCGATACCCGCGGCTTCCAGATGCCGATAGGCCAGATCGAACAGCAGATTGCGCACGTCGCTCTTGTTGTTCAGGTCGCTGATGAAACCGGTGATCACGTATTCGATGGTGGTCGGGCTGGTTTCCTTGACCACCGCGCGAGGCTTGGGCGTCTGCAGCAACGCACTGCAACCCTGCAGCGCGCGCTCCAGGGCATCGAGCACCCGGCGCGGGCGAATGTGCGGCGACATCATGATGTTGATCGACACGCCATGAATATGGACCGGTCGGCTCAAATTGACGATCTTGGCCTTGGCCGCCACGGAGTTGGGGATGACCACCATGGTGCCGACGCCCGTCAGCAGGTGCGTGGCGCGCCAGTCGATGTCCATGACTTTGCCTTCCATGCCGTCGATGGAGATCGAATCGTCGACCTGATACGGCTTGGTGGTGTTGAGGATGATCCCGGAGAACACGTCGCTCAGCGTGCTCTGCAGGGCCAGGCCGACGATGATCGCCATCGCGCCGGACGTCGCCAGCAAGCCCTTGACCGGCAGCTGCAGCACATAACCCGCCGCCGCCACGATGGCGATGAGGAAAATCACCGCACCGATGACCTCCTGCAACAGCCGACCGCTGTGGCCGACGCGACTGGTCAGCGCCAACCCGAGGACCACGGTGAGGGTGCGTGCGGCGTACAGCCACCAGACGATCGCCAGCGCGGTGGCGCCGAATTGCAGGGCGCTGTCGTCAGGCCAGGCCGGCGCTTCCAGCGGGCTCACGCCGGCATTGATGATCACCAGGCTGTAGGCGACGAATGCCGCCAGCCGCGTGGCGATGCGTGCCAGCCGGTTGCGGTCGGCCAGCAAGTGCCAGGCCAGCACGTCGGCGAGCAGCAGGAGCAGGCTCCACGCCAGCGAGTAATGGGGAACGACGGTCGACATGGAAGATATCCGCAGGAAAAGTGCAGGGCTGAAGTGCAGGGGCCAAGTGCAGGGCAGGACCGACCCGCGCGAAGGCGCGCGCACAATGTAGGCACCGCTCTGATCGATGTCTATAACCGATGGGGCCTGGTGATCCTGCCAAAAACACATGGCTTCCAGCACATTGCTTCAAGACCCTTGCCCCTGAGCCGCGCAGTATCGGACGTCTCACGTTCTCCGATTCAAGGCATCCCCATGCGCGCATCCGTTCTTCCAATCGCCCGTTCCGTCGCTCTGGCGGGCTCCGTCGCTCTCGCAGCCGCTTTGTGCTCCGGCGTCACGCTGGCTCAGGCGCCCGCCCAGCAGAAGACCCAGGTGCCCGGTTATTTCCGGCTGGCCGTCGGCGATTACGAAGTTACGGCGCTGTTCGACGGCTACAACGACCTGTCGCCCAAGCTGCTCAAAGGCATGAAGCCCGACGCCATCCGCGCCTTGCTGGCCCGTCGCGCCATCGAAACACCGGGCATGCAGACAGCGTTCAACGCCTTCCTGGTCAACACCGGCGAGCACCTGATCCTCGTCGACACCGGCGCCGGCCAGTGCATCGGCGAGACGGCCGGCATGCTCTCGGAGAACATCAAGGCCGCCGGGTATCAGCCGGATCAGGTCGACACCATTCTCCTGACCCACATGCACCTGGATCACGTCTGCGGCCTGGTCGACGCCGACAAGAAACCGGTGTTTGCCAACGCGACCGTCTATGCCGCCAAGCCCGAAGCGGATTACTGGCTCGACCCGACCGCCATTGGCCGCGTGCCGGAACAGGCCAAGGCCTACTTCAAGATCGCCCAGGATTCCACCGCACCCTACGTCGCCGCTGGCCGGTTCAAGACCTTCACTCCAGGCCAGTCGCTGGTGCCGGAAGTCAGCACGGCGCTGGAAGCGGGGCATACGCCAGGCAGCACCACGTATCAGTTCAGCTCCAAAGGCCAGACCATCCTGTTCATCGGTGACCTGATCCACAGCCTCGCCGTGCAGTTCGATCACCCGGACGTCAGCATCGCCTTCGACGAGAACAGCCAGAAAGCCATCATCAGCCGCGATCAGGTGTTCACTCAAGCGGCCAGCAAGAAGATCTGGGTCGCCGCCGCACACCTGCCATTCCCCGGCACCGGCCACATCGTCGCCATCGACAAACACTTCCAGTGGGTGCCGGTCGAGTACGGCCCGTATCAACGCGCGGCCCATGTGCCGTTGCTGGAATAGCTCGAGGATCCAATAAAAACGCCCCGGTCTAAAAGCCGGGGCGTTTTTTATTGCGCGTTTTACTCGAGGCCAGGCATCGGCCACTGCGCGCAACCCTCCTGTTCAGTCATCACCGCTTGCAGCTTGCCGCCTAACCCCTCGGTCACTATCCCTACAGCTAATATCGGTGTCTGGTTTTAACTGGTTAGATGAGCGCTTGTTAAAAATGGATAGCTGCGCTGAACGTCTCCGGGATTCAAGCCCGCCCGGACGATGGTCAGCGAATCAGGGCCTGCGACTCCACTCCCAAGGACAGCATGAAATGATAAGTCTCGGTCAGACGATGATTTCCCGCGAGCACAGAGACGTGTTCAAGGACGGCGTCGCCATGCGCATTGGCACCCGCGCCTTCGACATACTCGACCTGTTGCTGCGTCATCAAGGTCAGTTGGTCAGCAAGGAACTGATCCTTCAGAGTGTCTGGCCAGACACCGTGGTTGAAGAGAACAACCTGCAAGTGCATATCTCCGCGTTGCGCAAGGCGCTGGGCACCGACCGCGAGCAGATCCGCACCGTGCCCGGCCGCGGTTACGTGCTGCTGGGCGGGGATGGCGCACAGACCGACACCCGCACCTCGGTCGTGCTTCAGGGCGTCAGCTGTCATCACCCACTGCCCGCCCGCGTCGCCTTGCTCGGGCGTCAGGCATTGCTGGATGAAGTGAGCAACACACTGGCGGAAGGCTGCGCGCTGGTCACGCTGATCGGCCCGGGCGGCGTCGGCAAGACCGCGCTGGCCGCCGAGTTGGGTCAGACGCTGCTGGAAGCCGGCACCACCCCCGTGTACTTCGTGCCGCTGGCGCAACTGCAATGCGCCGAACTGCTGCTGGAAGCGTTTTCCAGCGCGGTCGGCGTGGACTGCAGCGGCGGCGACCCGGATTTGCAAGGGCTGATCCGCTATCTGCAGCAACAGCCGGGCCTGATCATTCTGGACAACTGCGAGCATCTGGTCGAAAGCGTCGCCAGCCTGCTGGAAGTCATCCTGCGTGGCGCGCCGGCGGTCCGCGCGATTGCCACCAGCCGCGAGCCGTTGCGCATTGCCGGAGAGCGCAGCCTGCAAGTGCCGCCCCTCGATATTCCAGACCTGAACGCCTCCCCGGACACCATTCTGCGCAGTGCGTCGGCGCAGTTGTTCCTGCGGCAATGGCGTGCGCTGGACAGCCATCTGGCGGCTGACGGCAACGCCGAGCTGGACGACTACAGCGTCGAGCTGGTGGGGGAAATCTGCCGTCGCCTCGACGGTATGCCGCTGGCACTGGAAATGGCCGCCGCCCGGGCCTGCGCGCTGGGGCTGTATCAACTGGTGGCGAGCCTGGACGGCAGCCTGCACCTGCTCTCGGCGTCGTTGCGCACTGCGCCGCCGCGTCAGCAAACGCTGCAGGCTTCCCTGGCCTGGAGCCTGCGTTTGCTCGGTCGCGAAGAGCGCACCGTGCTGCGGCGGCTGGCCGAGCTGGACGGTCGCTTCACCCTGGAACGTGCCTGCGATGCCTTGCAGCGCACCCGCTTGCCGCGCGCCTGCGTCATGGACTGCATCGTGCGGCTGGCGACCAAGTCGTTGCTGATGGTCAGCGCCCAGGGGCCATTCCGTTTCTACCGGATGCTCGGCACCACCCGCGCCTGCCTGCTGACGGCCAGCGCTCAGGACACCGTGACGCCGGAGCTGAGCGTGCCGCGCGTACAGGATTGCGACGCACCTTCGGCGCTGGCGACCTTGCAAAGCATCAGAGCTGTGCCGGCCGGGCCCGACGGGTATCATGCGCGGCATCAGAGAGCACTGGCCGTTGGCAGTTGATGCAACCCTTTATGAGCCCGTCATGACTGTGAATCCCAAGGTCTATGTGGTGGACGATGACGCCGCCATCCGCACCTCTTTGCAGCGACTGTTGCATTCGGCGGACATCGTCTGCGAGGTGTTCGACAGCGCTCAGGCGTTTCTCGCCCAGCCCCTGAGCCAAGGCCCCCTCTGCCTGCTGCTGGACGTCAATCTGGCCCAGGGCACCGGCTTCGATCTGCAGCAGACCTTGCTGGATCGTGGCCAGACCTTTCCGATCATTTTCATGACCGGCTACGGCACCATCGCCATGTCCGTGCGCGCCATCAAGGCCGGCGCCCGCGAGTTCCTGACTAAACCCTTCGAGCCGGAGCAATTGCTGGATCTGGTGCGCGAAGCACTGACCAGCGACGCGACGAGCCTGGACGAGCGCTGCCTGACCGCAGGCGTCAAAGCGCGTTTCGCCAGCCTCACCCCGAGGGAACGGCAGGTCATGGCGCTGCTGATCACCGGCAAGATGAATAAACAGATTGCAGTGGAACTGGGCACCAGCGAAGTCACCGCCAAGGTCCACAAAAGGCACGTTTTGACCAAAATGAATGCGCGAAATGTGATCGAGCTGCTGAAGATGAGTGACCGGCTGGGCTGTCACGTGAACTGACCCCGGCGCATATGCGTTGTTTTTGTAGGACTGGCTTTAGCCGGGAAGAGGCCGGATTGAGCAACCTTTGACTGGCGGTGTGACGTCCGGCGCCTTCCCGGCTGAAGCCGGTCCTACAGGGATCTGCGTTGTATTTGTAGGACCGGCTTCAGCCGGGAATGGCCGGGACGGTGCCAGCAGCGGGATTCCAATAAAGGGGCTTCATGAGCACCATTTTCAACGGGCCTTACACAGCGATCTCCAGCGCCGGGGCATTCGGGCCTCAGTGGCTGGAGCAGCTCGTCTGGCAGTTGCTGTTTGTCGATGGAGAACTCGCCCATTACCGGGTCACACTGCCGCAGGAAGATCGCCACTGGCGCATCGTCCGTCCCGCACCCGGCGCCGCGATTGCCGCGGTCCGCCGTCTGGAACACGAATTTTCACTGGCCCCCCGGCTGATGCCGCAATGGGCCGTGCAGCCGGTGGCGTTGCTGTCGGGGCCGGACGGCACGCTGCTGGTGCTGGAGGATGCCAGCGGCGTGTCGTTGCATGATCAACCCGACGCGCCGCTGTCCATCGAGGGCTTTTTGCAGCGGGCCATTGCTGCCGCTGCCGCCGTAACGGGCGCTCACCAGGCAGGCCTGCTGCACCGCGATATCAAACCGTGCAACCTGATCGAAAGTGCCGAAGGTGAGGTGCGGCTCAGCGGTTTCGGCTTGAGTGTGGATGTGCAGTCGGCGCCGCAACTGCCGATGTCCGACACGCTTTGCGGCTCGCTCGGCTACATGGCCCCCGAACAGTCGCGCCGGGTGCAGCGTCAGGCCGACCCACGCAGCGACCTCTATTCGCTGGGCATGACGTTTTATGAATGGCTGGCCGGGCGATTGCCGTTCGAGGCCGCCGATGCAGTGGAGTGGGTGTATTGCCATGTCGCGCGCATCCCGCCGCCGCTGAGCCAGCACCGTGGCGACATCCCCGGGCCGCTGGCCGATCTTGTGCATCGGTTGATCGCTAAAAACCCGGATGACCGTTATCAAAGTGCCGCCGCGCTGCATCAGGCGCTAAGCGAGATGCACCAGCAGTGGCAGCAATTCCGGGACATTCCGGATCTGCAATCCGACCTGCCAGACGGACGACGTGGCGCGTTTGCCATCCCGCGCGGTCCGGGTCCGAACCTTGCGCCGGGGCTGGAGAACGTGTCGTCCCCGCGCACATCGATCACCCTGGCCGGACGCGATGCCCTCGACCTGTCCTCCGTCATGAAATCCGCCCACGCCCTGCGCGACGAAAGCGAGCAGGACCGGCTGATCGAGACCCTGCTGCGCAACACCATCGTTCACGCCGGTGCACAACGGGCGTTGCTGTTGCTGGTGAAAGACGAGGCACCGGTGATTTGCGCAACCGGCCAGAGCGGCAACGACGGCTTGCGCATCGAGCTGACGGACACGGTCCCCGACAAACACCACCTGCCGCTGTCGATCCTGTATCGGGTGATGCGCACCCGCCAGCGCCTGGTGCTGGACGACGTCTGCGCCGATGCCTATTTCAGTGCCGACGAATACCTGCGTCAGCATCCGGTGCGCTCGGCGTTGTGCGTGCCGCTGGTCAAACAGGGCGGGATCCTCGGCGTGCTGTACCTGGAAAACAACCTCGCGCCGGGCGTGTTCACGGCCTGTCGCACCGAAGTGCTAGAGCTGCTCGCCAGCCAGGCGGCGATCTCCCTGGAAACCGCGCGCCTGCTCCAGGCCCTGGAGCAGGAAAACGCGCGGCGTCGGGATGTGGAAATCGCCCTGCGCGGCGCCCGGGCCAGTCTGGCCAGCGTGGCCCACGCCACGGTGATGGGTGAACTGGCGGCGTCCATTGCCCACGAAATCAACCAGCCGCTGGCGTCGATGGTGTCCAACGCTGCCGCCGGGATCCGTTGGCTCAATCGCGAAAACCCGCAGGTGGACGAAGCCTTGTCGGGCCTGCGAGACATCGTGGCCGAAGGACGGCGCGCCGGGGAAATCGTCAACGCGCTGCAGAGCCTGGCGCGGCAGGGGCCCCATCACCGGCGCAAGCTGCTGGTCAACGACGTGATTCGTCATGTGGTGGCGGTGACCGGCATCGAGGTCGAGCAACAGCGGGTCTTGATGACAACCCACCTGACCTGTTCACCGTTGCGGGTCTGCGCCTCGAGTGTGCAATTGCAGCAAGTGGTGCTGAACCTGATCCTCAACGCGCTGGACGCCATGAGCGCGGGGGATCACGTGCTGCGGCGGCTGTCGATCACCAGCGAAGTGGTGGGTCGCGATTATGTGGTGGTCAGCGTTGAAGACAGCGGGCGCGGGATCGACCCGCTGGACCTGGATCAGCTGTTCAACGCGTTTTTCACCACCAAGGACAAAGGCATGGGCATGGGGCTGGCGATCTGTCAGTCGATCATCAGTGCCCACGGCGGCAACCTCTACGCCATGCCGGCGCGCTACGGCGGTGCGACCTTCGTGTTTACCTTGCCCATCGCCGCGTAACGCCGACGGCTCATCGAGATGCACCCAGTCAATCGCACGGCTCAATCTTAAGGCCCAATCTCACCGCTCAGTACGGCCACGTCGAGGCCAGCAGTCGTTCGCAGAAGCCGCCCGCGTTCAGGCGATGGGCATGAAACGCCAGCACCTCGGCGTTGGTCGTGCCCAGGGTCGTCTGCGGGCGATGCACCTGACCCAATGCCATCACATGCAGAAACTTGAATTTGAACCCCGGTTCGCGGGGGTACGCGCTCAACACCCGTGCCTGTGCGGCAGGGCTGAAGCACCGGCAATGGGCGCCGGTCAGGTCGGTTTCGACGCCGGCGCAGAGCAGGGCGGTCAACGGCGGCTTGTGCTGCGGGATGCCCGTCGTGGTATGCAGCGCGATAGCGTCCCAGACCTGGGCGATGTCATCCCACGAGCGCCCGTGCCCGCGCAGGAACTGGGCGGCGGCATTGGCGCTGTCGACCTCGAACCGTAGTTGCGACCGGGCGTACAGCCGGGTAATGCCGATGCGTAAAAACAGGGCGGCGGTGTACAGCAGATCGGCATCGACACGCAGCCCGCGACTGTGCCCCAGCAGGCTGGCAAAGACGAACGTGCGCCAGGCCGCGTTCAGCAGCAGATCTGACTGATGATCGCGCATCAGGTCGGTCGCCGCGCGGGCCATCGCGCCGTCGGGAATCACAATGCCAGCCACGTATCGGGTGGTCACATGCCGTCCCTCGCAGCGAACCGAACCGTTGGAGTGAGCAGGGTAGTGTGCAGGCCAAATGCCGTCCTTGGTGCGGTCTTAAATGTTCTGAAGCGTGGCTCGGCGCACCGCAGCGATGCACGTCGTCGTACGACTTTTCAGAACGTTTAATACCCCGAGAAGGACTTTAAGAACGCCGCTGTAGACACTTCACTCACCGCCAACTGTGAAGCTGGAGTGCCTGGCATGACTGCATTCAACCCCTCGCTGAACCCTGAATCCGTTCTCGAACGCGTCGCCCTGTCGCCGTGGCAGGAGCGCCGGGCCAAGGACTTGATGTCCAGCCAGATGGACAAGGGCCTGTCCATTGCCCGCATTGCCACCGAGTGCTCGCTGTCACGCAGTCATTTCTCCCGCGCATTCAAGAAGAACACCGGTCTCTCGCCCCGCGACTGGTTTTTGCAGATGCGCCTGGACAAGGCCCGGGCCTTGCTTGGCGAATCAGTGCTGACCATCTCGCAGATCAGCCTGGATTGCGGTTTCGCCGATCAGTCCCATTTCACCCGGGTGTTCACCCGCGTGGTGGGGCTGACCCCGTTCAGCTGGCGTCGCACCATGACCCTGTTGCCCGCCAAGGGGAGCGTGGCGCAGAGCGTGCATGCCTGTTGAGGACGGCTATCCTTCCATCTGCATTGGGCGGGTGGCAGCACCGATGTTCAAGACACCCCCTCGGCGCCTGTGTATACCTGCGCCGGTCTGGCATCGTCAGGCCTCCCGAAAACGCCTACTCCGGAATCGCTGAATGAACCGCAACGACCTGCGCCGCGTCGACATGAACCTGCTGGTGATCTTCGAAGCGCTGATGTTCGAGCGCAACCTGACGCGGGTGGCGGAGAAGCTGTTCATGGGCCAACCGGCGATCAGCGCGGCACTGGCGCGGCTGCGCGACCTGTTCGACGACCCTCTGCTGCTGCGCAACGGTCGCGCCATGGAGCCGACCGCCCGGGCGCTGGCGATTCTCAAAGAACTGCAGCCAGCGCTGGACACCATTTCCGGGGCGGTGAGTCGGGCCAAGGAGTTCGATCCGGCGACCAGCTGCGACATCTTCCGCATCGGCTTGTCGGACGACGCCGAATTCGGCCTGTTCCCGCCCCTGCTCAACCGTCTGCGTGAAGAAGCGCCGGGCATTATTGTCGTTGTGCGTCGCGCCAATTTCCTGCTGATGCCGGCGCTGCTGGCGTCGGGGGAGATTTCCGTGGGCATCAGCTACACCACGGAGCTGCCGGCCAACGCCAAGCGCAAAAAGCTGCGGGACATCGGCGTCAAGGTCCTGCGCGGCGACAAACGCCCCGAGCCGTTGACGCTGGACGAGTTCTGCCAGCGGCCGCACACCATGGTGTCGTTCTCTGGCGATCTGAGCGGCAACATCGATATCGACCTGGCGAAAGTCGGGCGGGCGAGGAGGGTGGTGGTGGCGGTGCCGCAGTTCAGCGGTTTGCGGGCGCTGCTCGCCGGCACCGAGTTGATCGCGACCGTCCCCGATTACGCGGCCTGCGCGTTGATCGAAGGCTGCGCGTTGCGGGCGGAGGATCCGCCATTCCCGATCGCGCCGGCGGAGTTGTCGATGGTCTGGGCGGGTGTTCACGATAACGATCCGGCTGAGCGGTGGTTGCGTTCGCGGATTACCGAGTTCATGTCTCAGGAGACGCGGCCTTTGCCGTGAGGCGAGATCTTTAAGATCAAGATCAAGATCCTTAAGATCAAGGGCGTCTGCCTGGGGGCAGACTGTTTCGCCTTCGGCGAGTTACTTGATAAAGCCCCAAGTAACCAAGGGCTTGTGCTCCTGGTTGGGCCCTTCCTTCGTCAGGGTTCCTTCACTCCGGTCCCGCTCCGTGGGCCCGCGCCGAACGGGCATCCATGCCCTGACGGCGCTCTCGCCGCATCCATGCGGCTCGGCCCACTGCGCGAGACCTGCGTTCAGCCTGCACCCAGGTCG